>CAKUFB010000035.1 GCA_934647145.1 uncultured Clostridia bacterium | reverse complement strand
CCGTACACGCCGCTGGGCGCGATTGAAAGTTCGAGAGGGTTGCGACCCTCTCGAGCTCTCCGGGGGTTTTTCGACAGCCTGGCCGCCTTAAGGCGCCGCCGCACAATTCAGCGGCGCGTCTGGCGACGCCTTTTCCGCCGTCTGCGGCATGCAGATTTCTCGATTTACCTCCAACGGCGGCAGCGGCCGGAGCCGGGCGCTGCCTGGTCGAAAGGGCTGAGCTCTTCGAGGGTTTTTCGACCGCCTGAAGCCCCCGGCAGGGAAAAAGGCGGATTCAGTTCATGTTCACCGTCTGCGGGGGCAGCTCGGTCAGCCCGGCGCGGACGCAGGCGTTCAGGAAGCCCGCGATCGTCCACAGCTGCGCGTTCGCGCCCATGATGCGGTTGGTCACGAGGTTTCGCACCTCGCCCAGCGAGCCGTCCCGCACCGAGTTGACCATGATCTGCAGGTTCAGGTCGGCATAGCTGCGCCCGGTCGCCTTTTCGTAGGCCAGCAGCAGAAAGGTGTCGGCGAAGGGCCAGGCGGCGTGGTTGTGATACGGTCGGTCATCCCGCTCGTAGAACGGATGAATCAGCGGCGCGCCGTACGCCGTGACCGGGTAACCGCCCAGCGCGGCGGCCGCCTCCCCGGGCGAGACAATATCCAGCAGCACGCACAGCGCCGTGCCCAGCGCGTCCCGCCTCGGCTCCAGCTCGCCCGTGCGGCGCCTGAAGTAGGCGTAGGTTCCGTCCGCGAAGCGCAGGTGAGCCCGCATGGCCTGGCGAAGCGCCCGGGCACGCATCTCCCAGTCCTCTGCCTCTCCCCCGCGCCCCAGCCGCCGCGCGATTTCGCCCAGGCAGCGCATGGCCTTGACGTACAGCGCGTTGGTCGAGGCCGCCTTGATCCAGACGCAGCGGTTGCAGGACGCCTGGTCGTACTCGCACCAGCCGTCCGGATACCCGCTCAGCCCCACGTCGATGAACAACGCCTGGCCAAAATACAGCCCGTCCTCCGGGTCGAACAGCGGGTCGTAGAAGCGCCTGAAACACTCCAGTGCGGTCTCATACGTCCACCTCCACTCGGCCTCGGGCAGCTCGCCGCGCGCCAGCAGGTCGTACATGCACCAGATCCACACCACGTCGTCGGTCTTATTGATCGAGGAGGCCTTGTGAAAGCGCGCCTTAAAGGCGGCTAGATCCATATCGCAGACCTCCACGCCCGGCACGCCCTCGAGCACACGGCCGGGATAACAGGCCCAGCCCAGGTTCAGGCGGCTGGCGCGGATGGTCTTCATCGAGGTCAGCATTTCCCCGGGGAAGAGCGCGTTGAGCGAGAGCAGGCCGGACAGACTGGTGTCCCGGTTGAAGGTCAGCCCCACCCAGTTTTTCCCATAGCCCCCGGCAGCGAACGTCCTTCCGAACTCGTTTTCCAGGCAGTAGCTCCTTTCCACGTCCGAAAGGGCGTTGTCCCACAGCGTGCTCAGCAGCGGACTGCCTCCGGTGAAAGCGATGGGCCGCGCGGGCAGGTCGTGCCGCATGGCGATCAGGTTCAGTTCATCGTCCATGGCGTTTCCTCCATCTCTCAAAGGTCTCCTTTGCCGCCTCTGCGTACTCGGGGCAGCGCGCAAAGTCGTCGATTCCCAGGTAGATCGCCGGCACGCCCAGCTCATCCATGTGCCGGATATAGTCCAGGCTGCGGATGCCGTCCACGTCGATCAGCGCGCCCAGGTTCTCGGCGCGGGCGATGCGCATGCGGTCGGCCATGACCTCGCGAGCCATGCCCAGGCCGGGCGCGATGAGATAGTCGTTGAGCCGGGCCATGTCGAAGCAGCCGGCCATGTAGGGATTGGCGACCTGAAACTCCAGCAGGCAGTCGGGCTTGGCCGCCTTGGCCGCGTCGTGATACAGCGAATACTGCGCCAGCAGGTATTCATAGCCGTAGAGCGGCCGCGTGCAGCGCACAATCTCGCCCTGCGGCATGCCGCCGGTGTAGTCCAGCTTGAGCCCATCCGCGTTCAGGCAGCCCGCCTCGCCGGAAAGCATCGCATGCAGGCAGCGGTACACCCGCTCGCGGTAGGCCGGGCTGAGCGGGTCGACCATGCGTCCCTGATGCGCGCGGCGCGCCGTCCGATGCTGGGCCGCGTCCGGGTCGACGAGCTCCTCGACCTCCTCCTGGGTGATATACGCCTCCCCGTCGGGCAGGCCGCCGCAGTTGGGGCACACCCACAAAAGCACATGCCTGCCCTTCGCGTGCTGCCGGTCGATAAAGCCGCGCATGTCCGGCCACTTCGCCTGGTCGACCGTCCAGTCCTCCTCGCTCACGCTCCAGATCGCGTCGATCACCAGCGTGCCGTAGGGGATGCTCAGCGCGTCCAGGCGTTCGGTCAGCGCCTCGTAGGCCTCCTGCGTGCAGTGGGAATAGGCGCGGACGCCGGTCTTCTGCATGCGGTTGGTCTGCTCGCGCCAGCCGCAGGCGATGGGCTCCGTCCACCAGGCGGCGGCTTTCCGGACGGGAGCCCGCACCCGGCCGCACTCGACCAGCGCCCGCGCCTGCCTTTCCAGCGCGTCGAAGGGGTCTCGCGCGCCCAGGCGCACCGCCGCGCGCGGCAGCCTCAGGCGCTCGCCCAGCTCGACCGGCGTGCCGTAGTCCAGCCGCAGCGCCACGCGCCCTACTCCATCCGGCCAGGTGCTGACCCGTGAAAAGGTCATCTCCCCCGCCTCCGGCTCGACTGACAGGCTGAACCACTCCCCGCCGCCCGTCCGCCGGAACGGGTAGCAGAAGGGCGGGGTCAGGAAGGAAGAGCGACCCTCGGGCGCGCCCGGCTCGTCGATCGGGCGCATATGCGGGCCACCCGCCTCGCACAGCGGCGAGAACTGCGCGTCCGCGTCCACGCGCGAGCCGCCCTCCCGGCTCAGGAGCAGCCAAGCGCGCGACATTTTCTTCCCGTGCCAGGCCTCAGGCGGGAAGTAGACGCACTCCGCTTCGAGCGACTCCCGCGCGCAGGTCACGGCGAACTGAAACGCGCCGCCCCGCCTGCTCGCCGCGCGCAGGCTGATGGTCGCCCGCTCCATCTCATGAAAGAAGTACGGCCCGTTGCGGTACATATCCGGCCGGGGATAGACCAGCTCCCAGCGCTGCCCGTCGGGCTCGTCCGCTCCCTCCTCCGTCTCGATTCGCGCAAGCGTCCCCAGGTCGATCAGCGGCAGGGGATCGGTTCGCTTCCTGCGCACAGTGAGCCGCTCGGGCCGCAGGCGCGACCAGGCCAGCTGATATTCCCGGCTGATCAGGAAAAAGCTGTCCGGGCGCTTGTGGTAGGAAACCGAGAAGAGCAGCGCGTCCTCGCCGCCGTCCTCACCTGTCACCGGGCGCTCGATCGTCCGATCCTCCAGCGCCCACGGATACTCGTTCCAGTTCATCTCTCTCCTCCTATTCCGGCCGCTCCGGGCCGTCCGCACCGGTTTCCCGCTCCGCCTGCTGCCTCCAGACGCCGGGAGACACGCCCGTGCAGCGCTTGAACGCCTTATAAAAGCTGTTGGGCAGCTCGTAGCCCACCGCCTGCGCCGCCTCGGCCACGCTGTATCCCGCCAGCAGCAGCGCCTTGGCGCGCTCCATTCTGGCCTCCTCGATCAGGCTGCCCACGGTACGCCCGGTGTTCTCCTTGACGAAGGCGTACAGGTACTTCTCGGACAGACCGACCGCCTCGGACAGGGCGCGGGCGCTCAGCTGCGGCTCCCGGCAGTGCTTTTCGATGTAATTGATGATCTCCTCCATCACGCAGGCCTGCCGCCCGGTGCGCCGCTTCAACGAGAGCAGGCACAGCTCCGCCGCCGCGCCGCGCAGCCGGTCGAACAGCTCGCCCAGTCCCACGCTGCCCGAATCGCGCAGCTCGACCGGCCGGCAGGCGATGCCCTGATCGCGGGCGGCCAGACTGAGCGTACTGGTGAGGCTGGTGAGCAGCGACTCCAGCGCGATTTCGCTCATGCCGCCGCTCTGCTCGCAGCCGCGCCGAATCTCGTCCAGCACGGCGCAGGAGCCCGCCTCGTCGCCCGCCGCCAGCGCCATGTACAGGCGGTTGAGCGTACCCAGGGAGACCAGACCGCTGCCGGCCTCTTCCTCGTGATAGCGCCGCACGCCGCCCTGCTCGCCCGGGTATCTGAGCATGCCCTTGGCCTGCCGATAGCACAGGAACAGGTCGCCGGGCGCGTGACCCGGGGCGCTGACGGAGGCGCGTACGCGGCAGCGCAGCTCCTGCTCCACCCGGCGCACGCCTGCCTCGAGCGCCCGTTCCGCCTCCTCGCCGCCCAGCAGCAGCGCCACCTGATTGTGCGCCAGCGGGTGCGCGTACACCGCGCCCGGCGTCGTCTTTTCCAGGATTTCCACCGCCATGGCGCACTGAAGCCGGGCCTGCATGCCCTCCGCCTCGTCGCTCTGAAGGCAGACCAGCGCCAGGAAAAAGGTTTCCTGCAGGCAGGGAAAATCCACGCCCAGCTGCTCCTGCTCCTCGGGCAGCAGCGCGATGCCGCCGATCAGCTTGTCGAACAGCGCGCCCCGGCGCACGCTCTGCATCTGATCCGCCTTTTCTCGCAGGGCGCGCATGTCGGAGAGCGTATGGTGGAAGCGCTCGTAGACGTCCCGCATGGCGCGGGTCTCCGGGGAGGCGTCGTCCAGCGCGCTGCGCATGCGCCTGAGCGGCAGGGCGTTGCGCCAGGACAGAAGCAGCGCGACGAGCAGGCCGGTCAGCACCGTTCCTGCGTAGAACAGCCGGATATTGCGGGTCACGCGGCTTACGTCCGCCGTCAGGCGCGCAGCCGGCACCCCGATTTCCACCCGCATACCGCTTGCCCCCGCGCTCTCCAGGGTCACCAGATCGTCCTGCGCCTCGCCCCACTGCGCGAGCTCCACGCCGTCCTGATCGAGCAGGCGCACCCGTTCGACGGATTCGTCCGCGAACCGCCCGGCCAGCGCGGACGCGTCCAGCAGACACAGAAGATACAGATCGTTTCTGCGCCTGAGCAGCATGCTGGAGCCGCCGGAGTCATCGACTCTCCCCACCCGGATCGCGCAGGGGATGACCTGCCTGTCCTGCTGACTGGTGAAGGGGCGGGCATAGCGGGTCTGGGGCGCGAAGGCAAAGGTTTCGTTTCCCGCCGTCAGCCAGGCGCGCAGCTGCGCGTAGGTCATGCTGTCAAAGAGCACCTCCCGGCCATAGGCGGTCGCGGCGTCGTCGTAGAACGCGTCGGGGAGAATCATCAGGTCGTTTTCCTGAAACATCAGCAGGCGCCCGGCGAAGTCCTCGAGCTGGAACTCGGTGCGGAAGCGTTTCCGGGCGATCATCAGGGTATAATAGTCCTCCGCCCGGAGCGGGCCGCGGGGCAGTCCGGCGGCCTCGATGATCTCGGAAGAGCCGCGCAGGGTTTCGGCGATGCCCTTCCATCGGGCGAGATCGGTTTCCAGGGTATGCTGCCGCGCCTCGAGGGTGCGCCGCTGCTCGGAGAGCATATAGGTGCGCATGCTTTCGGCGGTAGCGCGGTACACCGGAAAAAAGCCCACGCTCGCCACCACGATCAGCAGCACATAGTTCAGCAGAAAGCGCCGCATCAGCGGCTCGCCCCTTACGCGCAGTCGGTTCATACCCATTTCTCCTTTATTCGCGTCAGCCCTTCAGCGAGCCCAGCATCACGCCCTTGGCAAAGTGCTTCTGAATGAACGGATACACGATCAGCATGGGCACCGTCGCCACCAGGATCAGCGAGTACTTGAGCAGGTCGGCCAGGTTCTGACGCACCGCCAGGGTTTCCGGGTCGGTAATCGCCTCCAGATCGACGCTGTTGACGATCAGTATCTCTCTCAGGAAGACCTGCAGCGGGTACAGCTCCCGGTTGTTCAGGTACAGAAACGCGCTGAAGTACGAGTTCCAGTGCCCCACGGCGTAGTACAGCGTCACCACCGCCAGCACCGGCTTGGACAGGGGCAGCAGGATCGTGCGGAAATAGCGCGCATCGCTGCAGCCGTCGATCTGCGCCGATTCCAGCAGCTCGCTGGGCACGCTGGTCTGGAAATACGTCTTGACAATGATCATATTATACACGCTCAGCGCCCCGGGTACAAGCAGCGCCCAGACCGTATTGAGCATGCGCAGCGACCGCACCAGCAGATAGGCGGGGATCATGCCGCCGCCGAAGTACATGGTAAAGGTGAACAGGAAGGTAAAGCCCTTGCGGCCGGGCAGCGTCCTTCGCGAGAGCGGATAGGCGCACACCGCGGTCATCACCACATTGATCAGCGTGCCTACGGTCGTGTAGAAGATCGAATTGCGATAGCCCACGCCGATGCTCCGTGTGCGGAAGACCGCCTTATACCCCTCCAGCGAGAAGCCCACCGGCCACAGGATCACCTTGCCGGCCGAGACCGCGTTGGGGTCTGAAAACGAAGCGGAAACCACGAAAATCAGCGGATAGAGCACGATGAGCAGCAGAAGCGTGACGATGAGATAGTCCGCCAGATAGAAAGTCCGGTCTTCCCGGCTGTATTGTATCTTCATACCCGCACCTCACCACAAGGACGTTTCGCTGACCCGGCGGGAAATCCAGTTGATGACCACCAGCAGCGTGAAGTTGATGACCGAATTGAACAGGCCCACCGCCGCGCCGTAGGCGTAGTCCGCCGTCGCGCCCTGCAGGCCGGTCTTGAAGACGTGCGTAGAGATGACCTCGCTGGCGGAAAGGTTCATGTTGTTCTGCATGAGGTAAACCTTTTCGTAGCCGATGTTCATGATGCTGCCCGCGTTGAGGATCAGCAGGATGATCGCCGTGGGCAGCACGCAGGGAAAATCGGCGTGGAGTACTCTCTGAAAGCGGTTCGCGCCGTCGATCTGCATGGCCTCGTGAATCTGAATGTCGCTGGAGGACAGCGCGGACAGATAGATAATGCTGGACCAGCCCATGTTCTGCCAGATGCCGCTGAACACGTAGACATAGCGGAAGGCCGAGGGCTTGCCCATGAGGTTGACGGGGTTGGTCACGCCCAGCATGCGCCCAACGGCGCCCACGAAGCCGGTCAGCGGGTTCAGGAACTGCAGCAGCATGCCCACCATGACCACGGTCGAGATAAAATGGGGTACGTAGAGCACCATCTGCACGGTCTTGCGATAGCGCGCGCTGGGCATGGCGTTGAGCAGCAGCGCGAGCAGTATGGGCATCGGAAAGCCCGCGACCAGGCCGAGCAGGGACAGGGACAGCGTGTTTCGGATGACCCGCCCGAAGTAATACGATGAAAAGAACCGCCTGAAGTTGGCCAGACCCACCCATGGACTGCCCCAGATGCCCTGGCTGATTTTGAACTTCTTGAAGGCGATCTGCACGCCCGCCATCGGCACGTAGTGAAACACGATGAGGTAGGCCAGCGGGACGAACAGGAAAAGGTAGAGCTGCCAGTGCTGCGCAATGCGCATGCGGAGTTTTTTCTGCATGAGAATCCGCCTTTCCCGGGAAGAATGCGGCAGGCGGGCGAAGGGATCATCCGCCTGCCGGGATAGATTACTTGTAGAGACGGTCGTAGGCGGCCTGCGCGATGGCAAGGTAGTCCTCAAGGCCGATCGCCTGAACCTCCTGCACGAACTTGTCCCACTCGTCCAGCGAGCGATAGCCGGTCACAAAGGCGGTCAGGTTCTCCTCGACGCAGGTCTTGAGGTCGGCGGCGAGGGTCGAAACGATCTCCTGCTCCTCGTCGGTGTACATCAGCACCAGCGCCAGCTCGTCCGGCTCGTCGGCGGCGAAGTTGTACTCGTTGCACTTCCACATCATCGCGTTCTGATAGCTGGGATCCTGCCAGTTGGAGTAGTCCCCGCTCCAGACCGCCACGCGGGTGTCGGCCGAGTTGCCCAGCAGCGCGCCGGTGCCCCAGTAGGAATTCTGAGAGTTGGCGGTGATGTCGTTGATGAACTTCACGCCGTACAGCGCGTTGGGGTTGAGCTTCTTGTAGTTGGGGTCGTCGTCGGCAATCAGCTCGAAGTCCACGCCTTCCACGCCGCACAGCGCGGACAGGGTGTTCTCGTCGCTGGCGCAGTAGTCCAGCAGGGCGAAGGCCAGGTCGGGATCCTTGCACTCGTTCAGGATAAAGGCGCGGCCGCCGCCGTTGGGCAGGTTGGAGGAGGCGTGAATGGTATAGGCTGTGCCGTAGGGGCCCTGAAGCGGCGCCTGGGCGTCCCAGTCCTTGATGCGCTCGTCGCCGTTCATCGAGGAGAGCGTCGAGTCCACGATGAAGCCGACCGACTGCTCGTCGCCGCTGAGCAGCAGGGACTTGAGCTGGCTGGAGTCCTGCGTGAAGGCCAGCGGGGACACCAGGCCCTCGTCCACCAGGCTCTTCATGAACTCAATGCCGGCCTTCCACTCGTCGGTCACGTAGGCCGCGCTGAGCTGCCCGTCGTTGACCAGCAGGAAGTTGGTGGTCGGGTCGCAGTAGCAGAAGGCGCTCATCACCCAGGGATAGAAGTAGCGCCAGGCGACGCCCGCGCCGGTCATGGGGATCTCGTCCTTTCGGCCGTTGCCGTTGGGGTCGTCGTCGCGGAAGTGGGTCAGCACGTTCACCAGGTCGTCGGTAGTCTTCGGCGCCTCAAGGCCCAGCTTGTCCAGCCAGGTCTTGTTGATGTAGGCGCGCCAGCTGTACTCGTTGCTCACCGCGTAGTTGGTGTAGGGATAGGCGTAGATATTGCCGTCCTCCATGGTATAGAAGGGCAGGTTCTCCTCGATCCTGTCGTGCCAGTAGCACTCCTTCATAAAGTAGGAGCTGTTCTGCAGGTAGTCGTTCAGGGGACGGAACACGCCCGCGTCCACATAGGCCATGATGTCCGCGCGGCTCAGGTCAAAGTTCAGTATGTCGCCCAGCTTCTCACCGCTCTGCACCATCAGCGCCAGCTTGGTGCCCGCTTCTTCATTGGGCAGGAAGTTGAATTTGATGTCCAGGCCGGTCTTCTCCTCCAGCCACTGGGTGTAGTGGTTGGTGTCGTAGTCCACAACGGTCGAGCGCTGCACGCGCAGGATGGTCAGCTCGGCTGGCTCGCTCACCAGGGGCAGCGTGCCGCCCGGGTTCAGGGAGGCCGCCTGACAGGCGCAGCTCATCAGCAGCGTCAGGGCGATCAGCAGGGAAATGATTCGTTTCATTTTGTTTACCTCCATGCATTCTTTTGAGCGATGCGCACGATTCCGTCTGCAGCCGGCCCGGCGCGTCCCTGCATCCATCATGGCACACAGGCACGGATTTGTAAAGGACTCATTTATTCCTTTTTGTGGACAGCATTCAGATTCCATGTGGAAATCTCTCCCGGATACGCCCAATCTTCAGGTTTTCCCGATTGTGCGTCCAAATTTTGTCAAAATCTTTGCGATACGGCGCATCTTTGCTTGACAGCGGAGGGAATGTACTGTACAATGGAAATATCGTTACAAAAATACATCACGTGTATGGGAGGCTTGTTTTATCATGACAGAGACAAAGCAGCGACTGACGTTCAAGGAATACGTCTACATCGCCAGCATGCTTTTCGGCATGTTCTTCGGCGCGGGCAACCTGATTTTCCCGGTATCCATGGGTCAGATGGCGGGCGCCAACGTATGGCGCGCCATCCTGGGCTTTCTGATTACCGGCGTCGGCCTGCCGCTGATGGGCGTGGCGGCGCTGGGTATCAGCCGTTCGAGCGGCCTGTACGACCTGTCGAGCAAGGTCAGCCGTCCCTACGCGATGTTCTTCACCTGCGCGCTGTACCTGACCATCGGGCCGTTCTTCGCCATCCCCAGGTGCGCGACGGTCTCCTTCACCGTGGGTCTTGAGCAGATTCTGCCCGCGGAAGGCAATATGCAGCTGTACCTGCTGCTCTTCTCGGTGGCCTTCTTCGCGGCGGCGCTGCTGTTTTCGCTGTATCCGGGCAGGATTCTGACCTGGGTGGGCAAGATCCTGACCCCGTTCTTCCTGATTTTCCTGAGCATCCTGGTGTTCGTGGTGCTGCTCAATCCCTCGGCGAAGGTGTCCGAGGTGGAGGCTGTCGGCAAGTACGCCGCCGAGCCGTTCTTCACCGGCTTCCTCGAGGGCTATAACACGATGGACGCGCTGGCCAGCCTGGCGTTCGGCATCGTGGTGGTGCAGGTCATTCGCGGCCTGGGCGTGACCAAACCCGAGTCGGTCGCGGGCAACACCGCCTTTTCCGGCATCTTCAGCTGCCTGTTCATGGCGCTGATCTACGTCTTTGTGACCCTGATCGGTACCCGCAGCCGCGGCGCGATTGAGGTGGCTCCCAACGGCGGCGTGGCGCTGGCGCAGATCGCGCGGCACTACCTGGGCGGCGCGGGTCTGGTGATCCTGGCGATCACGGTCACGCTGGCCTGCCTGAAGACCTCTGTCGGCCTGATCACCAGCTGCTCGGAGACCTTCTCCGCGATTTTCCCCAAGGGGCCGGCCTATCGCGTCTGGGCGGTGATCTTCAGCCTGGCCTCCTTCCTGTTCGCCAACATGGGTCTGAACACCATCCTGACCTATTCCCTGCCGGTGCTGATGTTCCTGTACCCGCTGGCCATCGTGCTGATCGTGCTGTCGCTGTGCGGCAAGCTGTTCCGCTATGACCGCGCGGTGTTCCGCTGGACAATCGGCGTGACGCTGGTCGCGGCGGTCTACGACCTGTTCAACGCCCTGCCCAAGACCCTGCTGGAGTCCTGGCACCTGACGAGCATCGTGGAAAAGGTCGGCGATTTCCTGCCCTTCGCGAACCTGGGCCTGGCCTGGGTCTGCCCGGCGCTGCTGGGCCTGGTGATCGGCGTGGGCGTACACATCTATCGCCGCGCGACCGGCACGAAGTAAGACGTTGGGAAGGCCGCCTTTTTGAAAAAGGCGCTTCCCCGAATGCAATCGCGATTTTCAGGCCTCTTCAATCCTGTCGCCGGTCTGCGTCCCCAAAGCCGGGGTTCCGGCCACAGTTTCAGTCCGCGCAGAACGCGCCGCTTTCGCACGAGAGCGGCGTTTTTCCATACAGAAAAGGCTCTTCCTCGCGGAAGAGCCCGAAGGGAGAGCGGAATGTGAGTGATTAACCCTTTGCGTTCGCGCAGGTCACGCCGAAGGTCAGCGTGCCCGTATAAACGCCGGGAAGCGTGGGGAGCGTATCAACGCTGAATTCGAGATACTTCTTGAAAGCGCTCGCCTCGGCCTGACAGCTCCATCATACGCCTGTATCTGCCAAAAGTCACGATCAAATTCTGAACATTTTAGTATTTGGGGGTGAAAAACGGCTTTTTCGTGCGGTTAGACCTCTTTTACTTGCAAGAAAGCATCTTCTGTGGTATACTGGTAGAAAAGTGAGCGCGAATCAACTGGGCCGGTTCATGGATTGCATCGACAAGCGTCTTCGCCCCGGTATCGCCCTTAAAAAACGCGTCAGCCCACGACCAAGACAGAGGTGAGAACATGCGAATCCTTGAATCCTCGGAAGACTACCTGGAAGCCATGCTCATGATGAAGGAGAAGCACGGCTACATCCGCTCCATCGACATCGCCATGGAGCTGGGCGTGACCAAGCCGAGCGTCAGCTACGCCACCAAGCGCCTGCGCGAAAACGGCTACATCTCGATGGATCGCGAGGGCCTGATCACCCTGACCGACAAGGGCCGCGCCATCGCCGAGCGCATCTACGACCGGCACAAGCGCCTGACCGAGTTCCTCATCTACCTGGGCGTGGACGAGGAAACCGCCCGCACCGACGCGTGCAAGATCGAGCACGACCTGAGCGAGGCCTCCTTCGAGGCGCTCAAGAAGCACGCCGAGCAGCACATGGAACGGCGTCAGTAGCCCCCTGTCCGCCGTCCGGGCGATCACCGACCTTTCTCCAGGACGCGGCCGGACTGCGCGTCTGCGGCGAGCTCGAGCGCTGCCGCCGCCATTTCGGCGAAACGCCGCCCGATTTTTTCTGACCTCAGCCATCCTCCGGAAAATTCCGGGGGATTTTTTCTGCGCGCCCAATGTCTTGTAAAATGAGAAAGAATAAGGTATAATAGAATGGATCGTGAAGATTTATCACCGCAAGGAACGGGAGGGGAAGGTTTGTGCTGATTCCCGGACTGGTATCGATCTCTTTCCGGAAAAAAACGCCCGGGGAAATCATCTCGCTGTGCGTCCGCGCGGGACTGCGGGCGGTCGAGTGGGGCGGCGACGTACACGTGCCCGCCGGCGACGTATCGCGCGCCCGGGAGGTGCTTTCGCGCACGAGGGACGCGGGTCTGAGCGTGTGCTCCTACGGCAGCTACTATCGCCTGGGTCAGCCGGACGGCGAGTTTATGCGGGCGCTGGACTGCGCCTCGGCCATCGAAACGCCGGTCATGCGCGTCTGGGCAGGCGCGAAGGGCTCGCGCGAGGCTTCTCCCGACGAGCGCAGCGCGTGGACGGAGCAGCTCAATCGCCTGAGCGAGGCGGCGGGCGCGCGCGGCGTAACGCTGGCGCTCGAGTACCACTCGGGCACCCTGACCGACTCCCGCGAGGGCGTGCAGGCGCTGCTGCGCGAAACCCAGGCCTGCCGGTTCTACTGGCAGCCCCGCTGGGACTGGCGCGAGGAGGAGCGCCTCGCCTCGCTGGAGGACGTAAAAAGCAGGCTCTCACACCTGCACGTATTCACCTGGACGGGAACGGGCGAGCGGCTGCCGCTTCAGGCCGGCGAGGCCATGTGGCGGCGGGTCTTCGCCCAGGCACAGGGCACGCGCGGCGCGCTGCTCGAGTTCGTGAGGGACGATTCGGACGAGCAGCTGCTTTCCGACGCGGCCTGCCTGAAGCGCATGATCGAGGAGGCGGGACAGGCATGAGCAGGCTGTGGATGCGCCTGATCAGGCGCCACCGGATCGACCGCCAGGATACCGTTCCCTGCCTGTGGGGCGAGGAAAAGGACGCGCTGGCCGAGCTGTGCCACCGGTTCGACGTGCCCGTGCCCATCTGGCTGGACAAGCAGGAGCACGAGTGGGTCGACTTTCGCCGCACCGCCTTCACTCAGGATCAGTTCATCGAGGAAATCCGCTTCGACCGCATGGAAATCGAGTTCCTTGACGACACCGGCAAAAAGCGCGTCAGCCGCGACCCCCGCAACGACTTCAGCACGTAGGGGGAACGTTCGAGAGGCGGCCTTTCTGAGAAAGGCCCCTCTCGAGCTCTCCCGGAAAGCACTTTGATCCGCATGACGGAATCGGTTAGAACAGTGTGGTTCCCCGAATGCATCGTGGGGTGAAAGCATCGGCTTGAAGCAAGGCGGTTCCCCGAATGCGGCGTGGATTATCAGGTTCGCCCGCACTGCCCGGCCTCCCCTGAAAGGGGAGGTGGCCGCGAAGCGGACGGAGGGGTTCGCAGCTCTAGTGGGGCAGTGCCTCAGGTTTTCAGACCACGAAGAATCTGGAGGCTTTGATTTATGGCCGACAGATTCGCTTGGCCGGCGCTAGCAGCTGGCACCGGGCACCGCCCGGTCGTCGAGAGGATGCGCGGCAGCAAGTGCGTGCAGGCTCAGCCTGCCCGAAAGAGAGGATAGAGGATGGTAAACGCAAAGGCCATGATGAAGGCGCTGCGCCTGACCGAGCTGGCGCCGGCGCCGACTGAGGAGCTCAGGATCGAGGCGAGCGACATGAACCGTCCGGGCCTGCAGCTTTCCGGCTTCTGGGATCACTTCGCCTATGAGAGGCCGCAGATCCTGGGGCTGGTCGAGACCAGCTACCTGCGCAGTCTGGAGCCCACCATTCGCCGGGAGCGGCTGGAGCGCTTCGTGAGCTATGACCTGCCCTGCATCATCATCTGCCGCCACCTGGAGGGCATGGACGACCTGATCGAGATGGCGCGGACGCGCAGCATACCGGTCTATCGCTCGGACAACGACACCACGCAGCTGATCATCGAGCTGATCTACTACCTCAACGGCGCGCTCGCGCCCAGTACCCGCATGCACGGCGTGCTGGTGGAGATCTACGGCGTCGGCGTGCTGATCACCGGCAACAGCGGCGTGGGCAAGAGCGAGGCGGCGCTGGAGCTGGTCAAGCGCGGGCACCGGCTGGTGGCCGACGACGCGGTGGACATTCGCCGGGTCAGCGCGGGCAGGCTGGTCGGGCAGGCGCCGGAAATGGTGCGCAACTTCATGGAGATTCGAGGCATCGGCATCATCAACGTGGCCACGCTGTTCGGCATCGGCTCGGTGATGCTGTCCAAGAGCATCGACATGGTGGTGCACCTGGAGCACTGGCAGCAGGACAAGGAATACGACCGCCTGGGTCTGACCGACGAAACCCGGAAGATACTGGACGTGGACGTGCCCTGGCTGCTGATGCCCATCCGGCCGGGACGCAACCTGGCCGTGGTGCTCGAGGTGGCGGCGCGCAACCTGCGCCTCAAGCAGCAGGGCTACAGCGCGGCGAAGGATCTGGAGCAGCGCTTCAACGAGCGCATGGCCAGGGGCTTCAGCGACGATTACTCGGACTGACGGACAGTCGAAACACATTGCTTATTTTATTTAGGAGGTATTTCACATGGTATACGTAGGAATTGACGTGGGCGGCACCGGTCTCAAGGCCGGCGTGGTGGATGAAAACGGCAAGATGCTTTCCAAGGTCTCCTGCCCGACCGGCGTGGAGCGCGGCTATGGCCCGGTCATCAGGGACATGGCGAATCTGGCGCTCAGAGCCATTGAGGAAAGCGGCGTGCCCATGGAGGAGGTTCACTCCATCGGCGTCGGCATCCCCGGCATACTCGATCCCCGCACCGGCGTCGTGCCCTTCTGCACCAACCTGGGCTGGCACCGCGTGCCCCTGATCGAGGAAATGCACAAGTACATCGACAAGCCCATCCTGGTGGACAACGACGCCACTGTCGCCGCGCTGGCCGAATCGGTCGCGGGCGCGTGCGCGGGCGTGAAGAACTCGGTCTTCCTGACGCTGGGCACCGGCGTGGGCGGCGGCATCGTGCTCGACGGCAAGGTCTACTCCGGCCCGCACGGCGTCGCGTCCGAGCTGGGACACATGATCGTGGTCGTGGACGGCGAGGAGTGCACCTGCGGCAACCGCGGCTGCTGGGAGCGCTACGCCAGCGCCACCGCGCTCATCCGCCTGGGTCACGAGGCCGTGAAGCGCCACCCCGACAGCGTGATGGCCGCCCGCGGCGACGAGCTCAACGCCAAGGACGTGACCGACGCCGCCAGGGCGGGCGATCCGGCCGCCGTCGAGGCGTTCGACCGCTACACCTACTACCTGGCCGTGGGCATGGTCAACATCATCAACTTCCTCGACCCCGAGATCATCGCGGTCGGCGGCGGCGTGTCCGGCGCGGGCGAGTTCCTGCTTCAGCCGGTTCGCGAGAAGCTCAAGAAGCTGATCTTCTACAAGGACATGCCCTACGCCGAGATTAAGCTGGCCACGATGGGCAACGACGCAGGCATCGTCGGCGCGGCCATGCTGGGCAGGCTGTAACAAATAGCATAAAGAAGGAGCCGTCCC
>CAKUFB010000034.1 GCA_934647145.1 uncultured Clostridia bacterium | reverse complement strand
ATCGACTGGACGAGGCTGTCCTCGCTCACCTTCGAGCCGCCCGACCTGGACAAATTCCCCTGCCTGAAGCTGGCCTACCAGGCGCAGGCGGCGGGCGGGACGCTGCCCGTGGCGCTCAACGCCGCCAACGAGGTCGCCAACGAGGCCTTCCGGCAGGAACGCGTCTGCTTCGGTCAGATCAGCGAAATTGTGGACGAGGTATTAAATCACACCGTCCGCCGAAACATTTCCTGCGTGCAGGACGTCTATGAGGCAGACCGCCTGGCGCGCGAGGCAGCGGAGGGAACGATAGGAACGTTCGAGAGGCGGCCTTTCTGAGAAAGGCCCCTCTCGAGCTCTCCCGGAAAGCACGATGATCCACGCATTGGAAAACGTGAAAGAAGCGTGGTTCTCCGAATGGAGGGCGGGCTGAGCCTGCACCCACCTTCCACGGGTTCTATCGACGACCGTTGGCCGCCATAAATTGAAGCGGCCAAGGTCTGCGGATTTCCGGAATTCTCCGGAAATCACAGGTCGGCGTTGCCTCCACCAGCTGCCGCGGGGGCCGCACGAATCTGTCGGCCATAAACTGGAGCCTACAGATTCTCCGTTTACGGAAGACTCGGGGCAGTGCCCCACACGCGCCCAAGCGGCGCAAAACGTTTCCCGGAAGGAGTTCATATGAATATCGTTTATATCCTGATCGCGATTCTGATTCTCGGGTTCATCATCATGGTACACGAGCTGGGGCACTATACGGTGGGCAGGCTGTGTCACCTGGGCATCGAGGAGTTTTCGATCGGCTTCGGGCCGAAGCTGGTGCAGTGGGGCAAGGGCATCAAGTACACGCTGCGCGCGCTGCCCATCGGCGGCTATGTGCGCTTCGTGGGCGAGGACGCGGACAGCGACGACCCGCGCGCCTTCAACAACGCGCCGGTGTGGAAGCGGTTTCTGACCACGCTGGCGGGCGCGTTCATGAACTTCCTGCTGGCCTACCTGGTGACGCTGGGCATTCTGCTGTTTATGGGCGTGGACTACTACATGCCGCTGGTGGGCAATGTGATCGAGGGTCTGCCTGCCCAGGAGTACGGACTGCAGGCGGGCGACAGGATTACCTCGGTGGACGGGACGGAGGTGCCCTACTCATACGAGGGCTATCAGCAGATGAGCGCGCTTCTGAATGCGCACGACCAGGCGACCGACCTGACGCTGGGCGTCAGCCGCGGCGGCGAACAGCTGACCGTGACCCTGCCCATGCACGAGAACGAGGACGGCAGTCATTCGGTGGGCTTTTACATCGGCTACGAGCGGCTGCGCATGCCCCTGGGCGAGGCGCTGCCCTACGCGGGCGAGTACCTGTGGAGCATCGGAAAGGTGATCCTGACCTCGCTGAAAAACCTGGTGTTCAGGGGCGAGGGCGCGAAGGACATGATGGGCACGGTGGGCATCGTGGGCGAGATGAGCAAGGGCATACGGGCCGGGTTCGAGATGGTGCTCAACTACATCATCCTGATTTCCTTCAACCTGGGCATCATGAACCTGCTGCCGCTGCCCGCGCTGGACGGCGGACGGCTGGTGTTTCTGGCGTTTGAGGGCATTTTCCGCAAGCCGGTGCCCCGGGGCAAGGAGGCGGTCGTGCATCTGGTGGGCATGGCGCTTCTGCTGATTCTGATGGTGGCGCTGACCTATCAGGACGTCGCGCGGCTGATTACGGGGGGTTAAAGGTGAGGTATACGCTGTTCGGCATGGACGCGCGGGAGCCGGAAGGGTGCGCTCGCATGCTGCGTGAAAAGGGTTATTCGGGCGTGACGATTGGGCGCGCGGAGCCGCGCGTCGTCGAGGCGCTGGCCGAAAACGGCCTGACATATGATCTCTCCGCCGGGGCGTTTTCCCTGGGCGGAGGGTTTTCGCGTCTTGCGCAGGACTGCGAGGGAAGGCAGTGGCGCTGGTTTTCCTCCGGCTGCCCGAGCGACGAGGCAATGCGCCGGGCGCGGCTTGCGCAGTATGAGGAACTGGCCAGTGCGCCGGGCGTGCGCGCGGTGATGCTGGACGGGGCGCGGTTTGCGTCGTTTGCCTCAGGCGAGGGACGGGACGCGTTTTTCACCTGCTTCTGCCCGACGTGTATGCGCGCGGCGGAGGAGCTGGGCTTCGACCCTGACCGGATGCTGCGGGGGGCGCGCGCCTTTTACCGGTTCACGCAGACCGGCGAGGGCGACGCGCAGGAGGCGCTTTCGGGCATCGGCGAGTGGCTGGCCTTCCGCGAGGCGAGCGCGTCGGCCTTCCTGACCGACTTTGCCAGGGTCGTACACAGGCAGGGGAAAAAGGCCGGGGCGTTCGTGTTCGCGCCCTCGCTTGCGCGCTGGGTGGGCCAGGCGAAGGCGGGGGAGTGCGGGCTGGACATTCTCTCGCCGATGATCTACAGGAGGTATCCGTATGACGAGGGGCCGGCCTGCCTGAACCATGAGTGGGCGGGGCTGCTTGACCTGATGACCGGGAAAACCGGCCTGACGCGGGAGGAGGCGGCGCGGCTTCTTCACGCGCCCGAGCTGCCGGAGGACGTCCTGCGGGACGGCTTTCCCTGCGCGCAGGCGGGAATCGAGACGGCCAGCCTGAACCGGGCGGACAGGAGGTACGTGCTCGCGCCCATCCTGCAGCTGGAGGACGGGGAGGCGCTCGAATGCCTGCGCGCGGCCCGGGCGGCAGGGGCGGACGAGCTGTCGCTGTTCGCCTATCAGTCAAACGAGAGCACGCCCGATCTGCGGGCGCTGAAGGAGGAAGAGGCATGACCAGACAGGTGAACGTGGGCGGCGTGCTCATCGGCGGGGGCGCGCCGGTGTCGGTGCAGTCGATGACCAACACGGACAGCCGCGATTTCGAGGCGACGATCGCGCAGATTCGGGCGCTGGCCGAAAACGGCTGCGATATTGTGCGCCTGGCGGTGCACGACGAGGCGTGCGTCAGGACGCTGCGCCGCCTGGCGGACGAAAGCCCGGTGCCGCTGGTGGCAGACATCCACTTTAACCATAGGCTGGCGATCGGCGCGCTGGAAAACGGCGTGGCCAAGGTGCGCATCAACCCGGGCAACATCGGCGGGGAGAAAAACGTGCGGGAGCTTGCGGACTGCCTGAAAACGCATCACGCGCCGGTGCGCATCGGGGTGAACTCCGGCTCTCTTGAGAAGGATGTCCTGAACAAATACGGAGGCGTGACGGCCGAGGGCATGGTCGAGAGCGCGCTTTCCCACGCGAGAATGCTGGAAAGGTGCGGGTTTGAGGACATCGTGCTCTCGCTCAAGGCGACCGACGTGCGAAAGACGGTCGAGGCCTATCGCCTGGCCAGCCGCGTCTGCGACTACCCGCTGCACGTGGGCGTGACCGAGGCGGGCACGCCGGGCATGGGCAACACCAAGAGCGCCATCGGCATCGGCGCGCTGCTCCTGGACGACATAGGGGACACGATTCGGGTGTCTTTGACCGGCTCGCCGCTGCCCGAGCCCGAGGCGGCGATTGAAATCCTGCGGGCGCTCGGCCTGCGCGCGGGGGTGGACGTGATCTCCTGCCCGACCTGCAGCCGCACCTGCATCGACGTGGCGGGCATCGCCAGGCGCGTGCAGGAGGCCACGAGGCAGGTCAAAACCCCGCTCAGGGTGGCGGTCATGGGCTGCGTGGTCAACGGGCCGGGCGAGGCGCGCGAGGCTGATCTGGGCCTGGCGGGCAGCAAGACCGGCGGCGCGCTGTTTGTGAAGGGCGGCAGGGCGCGCGAGGTGAAGGGCGACCTGTACGAGGCGCTCATGGACGAAATACGCAAGAGGATTTGACGATGGACGACGGATGGAAGGTGGTTCTCAAGGGCGAGCTGGGCAAGCTGGCTCCGCTTTTGTCCTTTGACAAGGTGCAGGTCAACCGCGCGGCGACGAAAATGCACGTCATACTCAACTCGCTGGAGCTGATCCCGGCCGACCAGTACCGGGCGCTCGCGCGGGCGTTTACGGCGCAGTTTCCGGGGTTCCAGGTGACGCTGAGCGTCCGCTACCCGGCGCTTGAGGACAGCGTGCGGGAGGATCTCGCGCCCTACCGCGCGTTCCTGCTGGACATCGTGGGACAGGAAATGCCGGGCGCCAGACCTTACCTGCACACGGCGGTCTGGGCGCTCGAGGAGGACACGCTGACCATTTCCCTGGCCGACGAGGTGGGCGCGCAGGTGCTGGAGAAGAAGGGCGTTCCCGCCTTTCTGAGCGGCCTGATGAAGGAAATGTTCCACGTCGAGTGCCGCGTCGTGCTGTCGCTGACCGGCGACGAAAAGGCGCGCCTGGCCGCCATCGCGCAGCAGCAGCAGGAGAAGGAGGAGCGGCTGGCGCAGATGATGTACACCCCCGCCAAGCCCAACCCCAAGCAGGAGGCGATGAAGCGCCTGCTTTACGGCCGCTCGATCACCGGCCCCAGCGTGCCGATCAGCGAGGTCACCGAGGACGCGGGGCGCATTACCGTCGTGGGCGAGGTGTTCAGCTATGAGGAGCGGGCGATCAAGAACGACACGGCGCTGCTCATGACCTTCGCCGTGACCGACTATACCGGCACGCTGCCCTGCAAGATCTTCGCGGCCACGCGCGGGGGCGACGACGAGCGCGCCATGCACGAGATCAAGGCGCTTGCCTCGGTGCTCAAGGAGGGGCCGTACGTGCGCCTGCGCGGGCGCTATCAGCAGGATCACTTCACCCACGAGATGACCGTGATGGTGGACGACATCATGCGCGAGGACAAGCCCACCCGCAAGGACACCGCCGAGCGCAAGCGCGTCGAGCTGCACATGCACACCCAGATGAGCACGATGGACGGCCTGTCCTCGGCCAGCGACCTGATCAGGCAGGCGGCCAAATGGGGGCACCCGGCAGTGGCCATCACCGACCACGGCGTGCTGCAGGCCTTCCCCGAGGCGTTCGGCGCGGCCAAGAAGAACGACATCAAGCTGATTCCGGGCTGCGAGGGCTACCTGATCGACGACGCGGCGCAGGTGGTCGACCTGCCCGACGAGCGCGCGCTGGCCGACACGCCCTACGTGGTGCTGGACGTGGAGACCACCGGCCTCAACGTGGCCACCGACATGATCATCGAGATCGGCGCGGTGCGGTTTGAAAATGGGGCGGAGGTGGCCTCCTACTCCCAGCTCATCAACCCCGGCCGTCCGATTCCGGACAAGGTGGTCGAGCTGACCGGCATCACCAGCGGCATGCTGACCGGCATGCCCGCCATCGAGGACGTGATACATGACTTTGCGAGGTTCTGCGAGGGCGCGGTGCTGGTTGCGCACAACGCCTCCTTCGACATGGCCTTTTTCGACCGCGCCTTCAAGGCGGCCGGCCTGCCCTTCGACCACCCCAAGCTGGACACGCTGACGCTGGTGCGCAACCTCTACCCCGAGCAGAAGAGCTTCAAGCTGGGGGCGATGTGCAAGTTCCTGGGCATCGACCTGACCAAGGCGCACCGGGCGGTGCACGACGCGCGCGCCACGGCCGAGATGCTGATGATCGCGCTCAAAAAACTGCGCGAGGAAAAGCACGTCATTACACTGCCCGAGCTCAACACGGTGTTCGTGGGCGACGCGGGCGGCCAGGCCTATCACATCATCCTTTTGGCCTATAACCAGACCGGCATGTTCAACCTGAACCGGCTGGTCAGCGAGGCGCACCTTCACTACTTCCACCGCACGCCCCGCCTACCGCGCGGCCTGATCCGGCGGTATCGCGAGGGCCTGATCATCGGCAGCGCCTGCGAGGCGGGCGAGCTGTTCCGGGCGGTGGTTGCGGGCAAGGATCAGAAGACCCTGCGCCGCATCGCCAGCTTCTACGACTACCTGGAGATTCAGCCCATCGGCAACAACCAGTTCATGATCCGCGACGGCACGGCCAAGGACGAGGAGGCGCTGCGCGAGTACAACCGCGTGATCGTGCGCCTGGGCGAGGAAATGAACCTGCCCGTGGTGGCGACCGGCGACGTACACTTCAAGGATCCCAAGGACGCGATCTTCCGCGCCATCATCATGAACGCCAAGGGCTTCGAGGACGCCGATCAGCAGGCGCCGCTCTATTTCCGCACGACCGACGAAATGCTGGAGGAGTTTGCCTACCTGGGGCCTGAAAAGGCGATGGAGGTGGTGGTGGACAATCCCAACAAAATCGCCGACCGGGTCGAAAAGGTCAGCATCTTCGTCAAGCACCCCGAGGGCAAGGAGACCTTCCAGCCCTTCTGGCCGGAGGCGGAAAACTTCATCCGCAGCGAGTCGCTCCGGCGCGCGCACGAGCTGTACGGCGACCCGCTGCCCGAGATCGTTCAGGCGCGGCTGGACAAGGAGCTGGGGTCGATCTGCGGCTACGGCTTCTCCACACTGTACAATATCGCGGTCAAGCTGGTCAAAAAGTCGATGAGCGACGGCTACATCGTCGGCTCGCGAGGCTCGGTCGGCTCGTCCTTCGTGGCGCACATGACCGGCATCACTGAGGTCAACGCGCTGCCGCCCCACTATGCCTGCCAGAGGTGTCACCACGTTGAGTTCGACGTGCCCGAGCAGTACACCTGCGGCCTCGACCTGCCGCCCAAGAACTGCCCCGAGTGCGGCGCGCTGATGATGAAGGACGGGTTCAACATCCCGTTCGAGGTGTTCCTGGGCTTTAAGGGCGACAAGGTGCCCGACATCGACCTGAACTTCTCGGGCGTGTATCAGCCGGTGGCGCACAACTACGTCAAGGAGCTCTTCGGCGCGAAGCAGGTCTACCGGGCGGGTACGATCGGCACCGTGGCCGAAAAGACGGCGTACGGCTATGTGCTGAAATACCTGGAGGAGCGGGGCGTCAACGTCTCCAACGCCGAGAAGGAGCGCCTGGCGGCCGGCTGCACCGGCGTCAAGCGCACCAGCGGACAGCACCCGGCGGGCATGGTGGTCGTGCCCAAGGACTACGAAATCTATCAGTTCACCGCCATTCAGCACCCCGCCGACGACCAGACCACCGAGACCGTCACCACCCACTACGACTTCAACTCCATGCACGACGTGCTGGTCAAGCTGGACATACTGGGCCACGACGACCCGACCATGCTGCGCCAGCTGCAGGATCTGACCGGCATCGCGCCGCAGGAGGTGCCGCTGGACGACCCGGACGTGTACAGGAGCATCATTTCGCTGTTCAGCAGCCCCGAGGCGCTGGGCGTGACCAAGGAGCAGATCCGCTGCGAAACCGGCACCCTGGGCGTGCCCGAGTTCGGCACCAGCTTCGTGCGCGGCATGCTGATGGACACCAGGCCCTCGTCGATGGAGGAGCTGATCCGCATTTCGGGCCTGTCCCACGGCACGGACGTGTGGCTGGGCAACATTCAGGACATCGTGCGAGACGGCGTCGCCACCCTCAGGAGCGCGCCCTGTACCCGCGACGACATCATGAACCAGCTCATCGCCTGGGGCGTGCCCAGCAAGATGGCCTTCGACATCATGGAGTATACCCGAAAGGGCAAGGCGGCTCAGGCGGGCGGCGTGTTCCAGGAGGGCATGGAGGAGGCCATGAACGAGGCAAACGTGCCCAGGTGGTTCATCGACGCCTGCCGCAAGATCGGCTACATGTTCCCCAAGGCGCACGCCGTGGCCTACGTCACCATGGCGCTGCGCATCGCCTACTTCAAGGTGTACTACCCCACCGAGTACTACGCCTGCTTCCTGCACCGGAACATCGAAAAGTTCGACGCGTCCCGCATGGTCGGCTCCAGCGACTACATCAAGAAGCTGCACGACGAGCTGGACGACCTGCCCAAGCACGAAAAGGAGAAGGAGGCCGACACGATCACCATCCTCGAGTCGATCGTCGAGCTGCTGGAGCGCGGCATCGAGCTGCTGCCGGTCGACGTGTACAAGTCCGACGCGGTGAGGTTCCTGATCGAGGCACCGAAGAAAATCCGCGTGCCGCTGTGCGCGCTGCCCGGCGTGGGCGAAAACGCCGCGATCAACCTGGTCAAAATCCGCGAGGAGGGGCCGTTTATCTCGCAGGAGGACATGGTGCGCCGCAAGGTCGGCAAGTCCGTCGTCGAGGCGCTGCGCCTCAGCGGCGCGCTGGGCGACATGCCCGCCACCAGTCAGGTCTCGCTGTTCGACTTCCAGTCGGCGCCTTAAGGCACCACCGCACAATTCAGCGGCGCGTCGGGCGACGCCTTTTCCGCCATCTGCGGCATGCAAATTTCTCGATTTACCTCCAGTAAACCTTCGAAATTTACATTTGCATCTGACGAAAAATCCATTCGCCGGCCGGCCACCTCATTTGTGCGCTATTGCCTTAAGAAAAAAATGTGACATTTTTCGGGCGAGACTGTGGACTTTTGGCTGGATATTCTTTATAATAGACGAGAGCGCGTTTTTGAGGCGCCGGGCAGCCGGTTCGCGCGCCAACCAAAGAGAGGCAGGTACACCCGTATGCACAAATCCAAACGCCGCTGGGGCGACCGCCGAGACGCCCGATGGGTGCGGGAAGCCGACCCCATGCATACCTTCATGCCCTATCTGATGCCCAGGCGCACGGACTGCGAGGCGTTTATTCGCGAGACCATCGACCTGACCCCCATCAACGCCTACCTGGAAAAGAAAAACGCGGACAGCCCGGCGTTCAGGTATACCTTTTTCCACGTGATCGCCTGCGCGTTGGCCAAGTGCTTTTTCCTGCGGCCGTACATGAACCGCTTCATCGCGGGGCGGCGGCTGTACGAGCGAAACGACGTCACAATGGCCTTCGTGGCCAAGAAGGTGTTCTCGGACAGGGGCGGGGAGACGCTGATCTACCTGCGCGCGCGGGAGGACGACACGCTGGACACGATTCACGGGCGCATCTGGGAGAAGGTCAGCCGGGTGCGCGGGGAAAACGCCGACGAGGGCAGTACGATGGACGCGATGGGCATACTGGCCAGGCTGCCGCGGCCGGTGCTGCAGCTGGTGATGTGGACGCTCAACGCGCTGGACTATTTCGGCCGGGTGCCCCGGGCGCTGATCGACGGCGACCCGAACTACGCCTCGATCTTCATCACCAACCTGGGCTCGATTAAGCTGAATGCCGGCTACCACCACCTGAACAACTGGGGCACAAACTCGTTCTTCACCGTGATCGGCGAGAAGCGCATGGCCCACGTGGTGGACAAGGAGGGCGGCGATTCCATCCGGGAGGTGCTCGAAATCGGCCTGACGGTCGACGAGCGCATTGCGGACGGCTATTACTACGCGAAAACCGTGAAGCTGCTCAAGCACCTGCTCGCCCATCCCGAGCTGCTCGAGCGCCCCATCGAGGAGGAAGTCGACTATGAATGAAAAAGAGCCCTGGCTAAAGTTTTACTGCGGCGTGCCGGAGCACCTTCAGTATCCGGACACGACAATGGTCGGCCTGGTGGCTGAGGCGGCGAAGAAGTACCCCGAGCTGACCGCCTATACCTTTATGGGAGCGAAGACCAGCTACGCCGAGATGATGGAGGACATTCGCCTGTGCGCGAGGGGCTTTAAGGCGCTGGGCGTGCGCGAGGGCGAACGGGTGACGCTGTGCCTGCCCAACACGCCGCAGGCGGTGTGCTGCTTCTACGCGCTCAACCTGATCGGCGCGGTGCCCAACATGATTCATCCGCTGTCCAGCGAGGGCGAAATCACCTTCTTCCTGAAGGAGTCCGAGAGCCGCTTCTGCGTGACGCTCGACCAGTTCCTGGACAAGTTCGAGGCCATCCGGGGCAAAACGCCGCTTGAGAAGCTGGTTCTCGCCCGGGTGATGGACGCGCTGCCCCTCTTAAAGCACATCGGCTACGCGCTGACCGAGGGCCGCAAAAACCCGAAGCCCGACCCGGCGCGCGCAGACCTTGTGACCTGGCGGCAGTTCCTGGACGGCGCGCGCGCCTACACCGGCGCGTATGAGGCCGCCCGCAGGAAGGACGACCCGGCCGCCATCCTCTATTCGGGCGGCACGACCGGCACCACCAAGGGCATCGAGCTGTCCAACCTGAACTTCAACGCCCTGGCGCTTCAGACCGGCGCCATGAGCCACAGCATCGCGCCCGGCCAGTCGATGCTCTCGGTCATGCCCATGTTCCACGGCTTCGGGCTGGGCGTGTGCATTCACACGATGCTCGTACACGGCTGCCGCTGCATCCTGGTGCCCCGGTTTAACGTGCAGAGCTACGCCCAGCTACTCAAGGAGCAGAAGCCCAACTACATCGCGGGCGTGCCCACGCTCTACGAGGGTATCCTGCGCTGTCCCGACCTGGACGGCGTGGATCTGTCCTGCCTCAAGGGCGTGTTCTCGGGCGGCGACTCGCTGTCTATCGACCTCAAGAAGCGCTTCGACGCCTTCCTGAAGGAGCACAACGCCTCCGTGCGCATCCGCGAGGGCTACGGCACCACCGAGTGCGTCACCGCCAGCTGCCTGACGCCCTACAACACCGAGCGCGAGGGCTCGATCGGCCTGCCCTTCCCGGACACCTGCTACGCCATCGTCAGAGTGGGCACCGAGGAGGAGGTTCCCTACGGCGAGGAGGGCGAGATCTGCCTGCGCGGCCCGTCGGTCATGCTGCGCTACGTCAACCACCCCGAGGAAACCGCCGACACGCTGCGCCGCCATCCCGACGGCAACGTCTGGCTGCACACCGGCGATCTGGGCGTGATGGACAGGGACGGCTTCGTCTACTACCGCCAGCGCATCAAGCGCATGATTATCAGCTCGGGCTACAACATCTATCCCAGCCAGCTCGAGAACATCATCGACAACCACGAGCTGGTACACCTGAGCTGCGTCATCGGCGTGCCCGATCCCTACCGGATGCAGAAGATCAAGGCCTTCGTCGTGCTGCACAAGGGCGTGCCTGCGAACGACGAGACCCGGCGCATCCTGTTTGACTACCTGAAGAAGAACGTCGCCAGATACGCCATGCCCTACGAGATCGAGTTCCGGCAGGAGCTGCCCAAGACGCTGGTCGGCAAGGTGGCCTACAAGGTGCTCGAGGCCGAGGAGGACGCCAGGCGGCAGGCCGCGCAGCCCCAGGGCGGCGAGGAAACCGTCACCGCATAAAACGACAGGAGCCGACGACCTTCGCGGAGCACCGTGGAGGCCGCCGGTTCTTTTCATTGCATTTTTTGCGAAAAAAGCGACTGAATGCTGCCAAATCCTGCAACTTCCCGAAAAAACGCCTCGTCTAACGGACTGAAAACAGATGAGGAGGTTTGACTGACATGAAAAAGACGATTGTTTCTCTGCTGCTCGCGCTCGTGATGGCGCTGTCCTTCGGCTTTGCGCAGGCCGAAACCAGTCCGGCTGTGGAGCTTGAGGAGGGCAAGGTCACGCCCGTCGAGAGCGGCGCGTCCTGCGACCTGAACGGCGACGGCAAGACCGAGCAGATCACCTACGAGGTACACAACGACGACACCGGCGCGACCGAGACCTACGTCAAGCTGAACGTGGGCGATCAGGAGCTCAAGATCGAGGGCTGGTACATGGACGAGAAGGTGTACCTGCTCAAGGTGCAGTTCAATACCTACCTGCTGGTGTTCGACTACGGCCCCAGCGACGACCCCGAGACGCACTTTATCTACCTGGACGACAACGGCAAGCTGCAGGACGCGGGCTCGATCCTGGCCGATCCCAACGACATGGTCGTCAATCGCGGAATCATCACCGGCAGCGTGCGCGGCACCGTGCTGTATACCTGGTACCACGACGCGGATTACATGATTGCGAACAACATCATGGAGGGCGGCACTCGCCACGTCGTCAACCTGCCCCGCCCGTTCTACGCGATGGGTCTGGTCGTGAAGGCCAGGGTGGACATCCCCCTGTACGCCCAGCAGGGCGAGGGCGCGGTGGCGCTGACTCTCAAGGCGGGCGACACCGCCATCCTCAGCGGCACAGACGACAGGCAGTGGATCTATGTCACCGACAAGGACGGCGAAAACGGCGGCTGGCTGGCCGCGAGCGGCGAGTATGGCATCGACCTGGTCGTCAACGGCCAGACCATGTCCGGCTCCGACGTGTTCGACGGACTGCTCTTCGCGGACTGACCGGGCAGTGCCCGGCTCCACTTGCTGCCGCCGGTCGGCAGTGCCGACAGCCATATGCTACCGCGCATCCTATCGACGAATTCGGGAACCATAAATTCGAGTTCCCGAATTCTTCGTATCGAGTGGCGAAAGAAAGACGTTCGAGAGGCGGCCTTTCTGACCGGGCAGTGCCCGGGCCCATTAGCTGCCGCGAAACGATGAGAAATGTAATTCATTTTCAAAAACAGTCAGGCCACAGAGGTTTTTGCCCCTCTCGAGCTCTCCCGGAAAGCACTTTGATCCGCGGGGAGAGTGTGCTAGCAGAAGGGCTGTTCCCCGAATGCGGGGCTGCTGATGTAAAGTGAATAGAGCAACCCGGCTTCCCATTGCAGGAGGCCGGGCTTGTTGCGTATTCAGTTTGTTCGCTGCGTCTCTTTCGACAAATGCAGGCAACACCCATCAGTATACCACTCGAGGGCAGACTTCGGCCGCTTTAATCTATGGCGGCCGACTGTCGTCGATCAAACCGGTGGCAGCAAGTGGCAGTCGGCACTGCCGACCGGCAGCGCCGACATGAGTTTTCCGGGGCATCCCGGAAAACCGCAGAATTCGGGAACTTCAATTTATGGTTCCCGAATTCGTCGCCAGAACCGGCGGCAGCAGGTGGAACCGGGCACTGCCCGGCCGTCGATAGGATGCGCGGCAGCAAATGGCAGTCGGCCCTGCCGACCGGCAACGCCGACATGAGTTTTCCGGGGCATCCCGGAAAACCGCAGAATTCGGGAAGTCCAATTTATGCTTCCCGAATTCGTCGCCTGAACCGGCGGCAGCAGGTGGGTGTCGGCACTGCCGACCTAGTCTTTTACGATGCAGGCGACCAGCACGAGCGGCTCGCTGCCGGTGTTCTCGACGGCGTGGCCGTGGCCGGAGGTGGTCTGCATGGAGTCGCCCGCCTTGACGGCGATTTCGCGGCCGTCGTCGTTGACCTTGCCCTCGCCGGAGACGAAGCAGAACAGCTCGGTCTCGTTCTCGTGGACGTGGTAGCCGATGGACGCGCCGACCGGCAGGGTGATGGTGGCGAACATGCGCGCGTTGGGGCACAGCCCCTCGGAGACCACCTTGGTGATGGTCACGTCGCCCTTGCCGCCGCGCATTTCGTGGCGGACTTCCTGGGGATGATTTGCCTTGAAATTGACCATGACTGTTTCCTCCTTCAATTTGGTGACTGGATGTTGCGCTCGTAGATAATCCTGAGGCCCTTGAGGGTCAGCAGGCCGTCGAGTATGTCGATCTGCCTGGATTCGTCGGCGATGAGCAGCGCCAGGCCGCCTGTGGCGATGACCTTGGCGTCCGGCGCGCCCAGCTCCTCCTTCATCTTGCGCACCAGGTAGTTGACCTGGCCCACATAGCCGAAGACGATGCCCGACTGAAGGTTCGAGATGGTGTTGCGGCCGATGACGCGCTCGGGCTTGACCAGCTCGAAGCGGGGGAGCTTGGCCGCCTTTTCAACCAGCGCCTCGGCCGCCAGCTTGAGCCCCGGGCAGATCGCGCCGCCCAGGAACTCGCCCTTTTCCGACATCACGCCGAACGAGGTGGCCGTGCCGAAGTCGATGAAGATGCAGGGGCCGCCGTAGAGCGTGTACGCGCCCACGGCGTTGGCGATGCGGTCGCTGCCCAGCTCGCGCGGGTTGTCGTACTTGATGTTGATGCCGGTCTTTACGCCGGGCGCCACCTGCATCGGCTCGCGGCCGAAGTAGTTCTTGCACATGTGCTCCAGCGTGAAGTTGATGCTGGGCACGACCGAGGACATGATGATGCCGTCCACGCAGCCCGTGTCCAGTCCGGCGTGCGCGAACAGGTTGCTCATGATGATGCCGTACTCGTCGGAGGTGGTGGCGCGGTTGGTGGAGACGCGCCAGTAGCGCTTCATCTCCTCGCCGTCGAACAGCGCGGTCTTGATGTTGGTATTGCCTACGTCCAGCGTCAGTATCATTCGGGTATCTCTCCTATGTCAGCTTGCTCTATTTCTTTCTGACCTTCCACAGCGCGGCCATGATCGGCGTGACCAGCAGCGCCGCCACGACCGCTTCGCTGCCGCCGCCCAGCGCGCCCGTGCCCAGGATGAGCGCCAGAATCTTGCCCGCGTCCAGGCCGCACAGCGCGTAGAACGCCCACATCATGCCCAGATAAAGGATCGTATTGGTGAGCGAGCCTGCCGCCGCCGCAAAGGGCAGCGCGCGCGCGCATTGCTCCTCGCCCTTCGAGACCAGGCGATAGACGAAGTGCGCCGCGACCGGCACAAGCAGCCTGGGCACATAGCACATGGCGACACACAGGGGCGCGTTCGCGGTGAAAAGCGTCAGCGCCAGCGTGGACGGGGCGGTCATCGACAGACCCAGCACGCTCATCAGGCTGGCCGAGCCGAAGAAAAAGCCCAGCAGCAGGCCGGTTTTCAGCCCGAGCAGGAGCGTGCCGACGATCACGGGGATGCACAGAATCGTGACGTTGATGAACCCCAGCGGGATCAGGCCCAGCGGGGTCAGGCCCAGCAGGAACACCAGCGCCACGAACAGCGCGGTCAGGGACAGTTGACGGGTATTGTGCTTCATTGCGATTTCCTCCGTTCAAGTTCTTTTGGGGATACCTGACGAAACAGGGGCTCGAGGGATACCTGTTCGGTTCCTCGCGGATACCGACATACGGTATTATAACCTTTGCGCGCGGTTTTTTCAATTGACTTGTGTAAAATATTGCGTCCCGGCGAAAAATATGGTATAATCCAGGCGACACTCAATCGAAGGAGGATACGACTTATGCAGGTTAAGGGACTGGCGCACATCGGCATCCGTGTGCGCGACATGGACGTTTCCGTCAAATTCTATACCGAGCTGCTGGGCTTCAGGGTCACCGGCCGCCAGATGCTGGGCACGACCGAGCTGTGCTTCCTGGAAAACGGCTCCTGCCCGCTCGAGCTCATCCACAGCGCGACCCACGACGAGCGCGTGCCCGGCCAGATCGACCACTTCGCCCTCGAGGTGCGGCACATCGACGAGCTGGTCGAAGACCTCAAGGCCAGGGGCGTCACCTTCCTCACCGACGGCGTCGTCGACTGCCCCACCCTCATGGACGGCGTGCGCAATATCTTCTTCTGCGGCCCGGACGGCGAACGCATCGAGTTCTTCGACTACGTGAACAGGTACTGAGGGGGGAGGGAACGCTGGGGAGGCCGACTTTCTGACCAGGCTGAGCCTGGACGCATCTGCTGCCGCGCATTCTATCGACGAATTCGGGAAGCATAAATTGGACTTCCCGAATTCTGCGTCTGTGAACCCCTCCGTCTGCTTCGCGGACACCTCCCCTTTCAGGGGAGGTACGGTTGGCGTGGCCAAGGCTCCCCTGTCGAGAAGATGTCTCCGAAAGTGTGCGGGACGTAGCCCTTATGGGGCACATGCCTCGAGTCTTCCGCAAGCGAAGAATCCGGGAACTTGAACCTGTGGTTCCCGGATTCGTGTTTTATCCGGCGGCAGCAGATTATGGGGCACACGCCCGAGTCTTCCGCAAGCGAAGAATCTGGAGGCTCTGATTTATGGCCGACAGATTCGTGTGGCTCCGCGGTAGCCAGTGGGTGCAGGCTCAGCCTGCCGGCAGCAGTTGGCAGTCGGCACTGCCGACCCATAATCCGCAGGGAAGCCTGCGGATTCGAAGAAATCAGCCGCTCCAATTTATGGCGGCTGGTTTCGTGTGCTATCCGGCGGCAGCAAGTGGGTGCAGGCTCAGCCTGCCGGCCGGCAGCAGTTGTTTGTCGTTTGTCGGCACTGCCGACCCATAATCCGCAGGGAAGCCTGCGGATTCGAAGAAATCAGCCGCTCCAATTT
>CAKUFB010000033.1 GCA_934647145.1 uncultured Clostridia bacterium | reverse complement strand
ATCAACGCCCAGGCGGACGGGCTGTGCCGCGACGTGCTGGTGCGCACCGGCCGCTACAATCAGCACGTGGGCACGCCCGCCGTGCTCATCGAGGTCGGTCACAACGAAAACACGCTCCATCAGGCGCTCGCCTCGACCCCCTACCTGGCCGACGGGCTGCTGGCCGGGCTGCGGGCGGACGCGCCCTGACATGAAAAAGCCCGGACGGCACATGCCGCCCGGACGCTTTGCATATCAGGCTATTTTCCTCTCGCCTCGTGGACGAGCTCCCAGTAGGTCACGCCGATTCCGCGGCAGAGCACGCCGCTTTCACGCCGCGCCAGCGTCGCGTGAACGTTCGTCTGCGTCTCGCCGGTCTCAAGCACCCACTGTACGTTGCCCAGTCCGGTCTGCTCGCTGCACGCCACCTCGTCGGTCGGCTCGCCGAAAAGCTCGGTCATGAGCGCGACGATTTCCTCCTGGGGAATCTCTTCCTCCAGGATCAGGCTGACGTCCACCAGCCGTCCGTTCATGAACTGGAACCAGGCGGATTTCACGGCCAGCTCGCCGAAGACCACCTGCTGCTCCCTGTCGAGCATATAGGTCTTGCTCTCGATTCCGTCGACCTTCTCGTTGACATACGGCTCCTCGGGCAGCCTCAGCCCGGCCGCCAGCGCCTCTTCATAGGTCGCGCCCGGCAGAAGGCCCGTGAAGCACTCTCCGCGCTCCTTCAGCGCGGCCGTGTCGACCGCCAGCGGCGCTTCAGTCCCCTCGGCCAGGCAGGGCAGGCAGAAGACCAGCGCGAGCAGCAGTGCGACGGGTATCCATTTGAGTTTTTTCATGTGCGTCGTCCTCCTTCGGTCGATTTCTTCCCTGAAGTCCCCCCTTTTTACAGTAATATTATAACACATATCGAACGACGGCACAATAAAACGCACACAATATTAACCTGAATGCTCGCGAAACGGCGCGATTTCTTAAACCAGTATCCCCTCGCAGTGGTCGCACTCGTGCTGTATGATCTGCGCGGTTCGGCCCAGGAAGGCCTGCTCGTGCGGCGCGCCCTGCTCGTCCTGCCAGCGCAGGCGGATGCAGGCATAGCGGGTGACCCTGCGCGTGCCGGGCAGGGACAGGCAGCCCTCCTCGGCCTCGTAGGGGCGGGATGAACGCGTGATTTCGGGGTTGTAGAAGACCTGCAGCCGCCCCTCGTCGCTGACCGCGATCACCCGCCGGCTCACGCCGATCATGTTCGCGGCCAGGCCGACGCACCGATCCTGATTGGCGCGCAGCGTGTCCAGCAGATCCTGCCCCACCGCCCGGTCGGGCGCGGCCGGCTCCGCCCTTTGCGAGAGAAGGGCCGCGTCCGTGACGATCCGGCGAATCATTTGCTCTCCTCCGTTTCGGGCTTTTCCAGGATGATTTTGCCGTCCTGCAGGCTCAGGCGCAGCTTGTTGTCCTGCACGTGCAGCTGCTCGAGCAGCTCGCGCGGGATCTGCAGCCGCCCGGCGCGGTCGAGTATGGCGAACTCGTCCTGGGTCTGCTCCTCCTCGGCCAGGGTGGCGATGCTGCTGAGCCGGTCGAGGTAGCTCTGCTTGACGATGCGCTCGCTGCTGATCTTGCCGTCCCGTATGGCGACCACGCGGTTGACCTTTTTGGAGAGCAGCCGGTCGTGGGTGACGATGACGATGGTCACGCCCTGGGTGCGGTTGATTTCGCGGAACACGTCCAGTATGTAGTTGGCTGTGCGCACGTCCACCGCGCCGGTCGGCTCGTCGGCCAGCAGGATTTTGGGGCTGTTGGCCAGGGCGATGGCGATGGCCACGCGCTGCTGCTCGCCGCCGGAGAGCTGGCTCAGGCGGTTGTTTTTGCGCTGACTCAGCCCCACCAGCTCCAGCAGCTCCAGCGCGCGCTGCTTCTTCGCGCCGCCCGACTCCAGCAGCATGGGCATCTGGACGTTCTGCCAGGCGGACAGGTAGGGCAGCAGGTTTCGCGCGTTGTTCTGCCACACGAAGCCCACCGTGCGCTTTTTGTACTCGACCAGCGCCCTTTCGTCCAGCTTGAACAGATCCTTGCCGTCCACGATCAGCCGCCCGGCCGAGGGACGATCCAGCCCGCCGATCATGTTGAGGAAGGTGGACTTGCCGCTGCCGCTGTTGCCGATGATGGCCATCAGCTCGCCCTTTTCGATGGTCAGCTCGAGGCCCTGAAGCGCCAGCACCTCGAGATCCTTGGTCTTGTAGATCTTGACCAGGTTTTCACACTGGATAATCGGCTCAGCCATGGGAAATCACCTCTCCGTCCTGAAGCTCGTACACGCGGTCGCCGATTTCCATGAGCCCGGTGTCGTGGGTGGTCATGACGATGGTCACGCCCTCCCGCTCGCACAGCTCCTTGAAGATCTTGACCACCTGAAGGCCGGTGTTGGTGTCCAGCTCGGCGGTCGGCTCGTCGGCAAAGAGCACGCGCGGCCGGTGCGCGATGGCGCGGGCGATGGCCACGCGCTGCTGCTCGCCGCCGCTCATTTCCTGCGGCAGGTGGTCGAAGCGCTGGCTCAGGCCCACCAGGCGCAGGCATTCCATGGCGCGCTCGCGCCGGTCGCCCTTTGCGCGGGCCATGCGCAGCGCGTACTCGACGTTCTCCAGCGCCGTCATCATCGGAATCAGCGCCACCGACTGGAACACGAAGCCGATCTGCGTGCGCCGGAGGCGGGCGCTTCGCCGCTCGTCGAGCCGGGTAATGTCCTGCTCCGCGAAGAAGACCCTGCCGCTGGTCGGCCTGTCCAGCGCGCCCAGGATGTTCATCAGGGTGGTTTTGCCCGAGCCGGAGCGCCCCTTCAGGATGGTAAGCCTGCCCTCGGGCACCTGTATCGAGATGTTTTTGAGCGCCCAGAATTCGCCTCCGGTCGTGCGGAAGCAGCGCCCCAGTTCCTCCGTGCGAATGATGTCTGCCATGTCTTCAGTCCTCTCCCAGTTTCAGCGCCTGCGCGATCTTCATGCGGGAAATCAGCGTGCCCAGCACCGCCAGGCAGACTGCCAGCAGCACGCCCACGATCAGCAGTATCCGTCCCAGGTCGTCCGCCTCGCTGACCACGCGCAGCGGCAGCGAGGAGTCGCTGGCGGCGTAAGCCATCTGAATCAGCGGCATGTACAGCCGGCTGGTCATCTCGCCCACCAGTACGCCCACCGCGATCGACAGCGCGGAGATGTAGAAGTGCTCGTTGATCAGCATGGTCAGTATTTCGCGCATGGACATGCCCATGGCGCGGAAGATGCCGAACTGCAGCGCCCGCGAGCGGATGGACAGCACCCAGTAGATGAGAAAGCCCACCATGCACAACAGCAGCACCACGATGAAGCCTACCGTCAATATGCCGTTGGTGCCCTGGAAGATCGGGTCGTTTTTCTTTTCGACCAGCTGCTCGGCCACGTCCTTGAAGGTCAGGTACTCCACGCCGTTTTCCTGCGCGAAGTCGTAGATGTACTGCGAGGAATCCCGGTTTTTGATCCAGACCTCGTAGGGGGTCACGCCCCACTGCGCCTGCAGCTGGGACAGGTTGGCCACGATCAGGAAGTGCTCGGTCTGCTTATACACACCGTCATTGCCCTTGGAGTAGGTATAGCGCTGATAGGCCGGCCAGTAGTCCACGAAGCCGTACACGATGCCGCGCATGCTGTCGCCGTTTTTGTTGCGGTAGCTCACGCTGTCGCCGATGTGGTAGCCGTACTGGTCGCGGAAGTTCTTGGACAGCAGCACCGCGCGGGAGTTCTGCGCCAGGGCGTTGAGGTACTCGTGCCACGGCCGGGGCAGCAGGCTCTCGTCGAACCAGGCGGTCTCGCCGAACTCGCGGGTATGGATGCCCATCAGGTCGACGTTCTTGAGCGTGCCGCCGGACAGCGACACGGTGATGTCGCTCGCGCGCAGCACGCGGGTGACGCTCTCGGCGCCCTCCAGCGTCTGATACCGGCCGAAATCCGGCTCGGTGTAGACCAGCTCCAGGCTGGGATCCTCGGCCACCTGATCCGCGTTGCTGACCCACTGCTCCTGCAGCGCCAGGTCGGCGCCGGTGGCGTAGCGGATGTTGCTTTCCTCGCCCGAGTTGATGGTGCGCGCCGCGTCCGCGTTGAACACGCCCAGCGCGATGGTCATGATCAGGAAGACCATGATGAAGCTCTGCTGAGAGCGGGTTCTGAGCACCCGCAGGAAGGACACGTACAGCGCCGGCGACCACCATTTTCTGAACAGCCGGAACACCACGAAGACCAGCGCCGGAATCAGCCGCACGGCGAACAGTCCCGCGCCGATCATGAACAGTGACGAGGACAGGAACAGCAGCGGGTCGAGCGACGCGCCCTCGAGCACCCGCTGCGCCAGCGCGTCCCTCTGATTATTGAAGGTATACAGGCCGTAGAGCGACACGCCCAGCGCGATCACGTCCAGAAACGCCTTCTGCCAGAACGGGGTCTGGGAGCGGTGCTTCTTCTGCTTCTGGGCGACGATGGTCACCCGGCTGTAGCGGAAGACCGGCAGCACCATCGCCGCCACCGAGAACAGCGCCGCGGCCAGCGCGTAGGCCAGCACGGTTTCGTCCAGCCGCACGTCCAGCGAGGTGCGCTTTACGAACTCCAAAAAGGCGTTCGACGAGCCCAGCACCTGCGTCAGGAACAGGCCAAGCGGCAGGCCCGCGCACAGGCCCAGCAGGGCCAGCACGCCGCTTTCGATCAGGTAGACCGAGATGAGCTGCCGCCTGCTCGCGCCGCGGCTCTTGATGACCGCGATTTCGGCCTGCTCCATCTCCAGCATCTGGCGCGACACCATGAAGATGAACGCCGCCAGCAGCACGAAGATCGGGGCCTGAAGCACGAGCAGGGTCACGCGAACCTGCTTTTCGGTCTTGAGGTAGTCGGCGAGGGTGGCCGAGAAGCTGTCGCGATAGCCGTTGTAGCTGGCCTGCTTGAACTGCTCGGTATAGGCCTGGGCGGTGTCGTAGATCGCCTGGGCGTTGTCGGTGGTGAACCGGGTATAGTCCAGCAGCACGTACCATAGCCCGTTGAGCGAGTAGTTCATCCGCCCCTCAGTCATGAACAGGCGGGTAAACTGCGCCTCGGGGATGAGCAGCTCGGCCGAGTAGCCGCTGGGCGTGCGCACCCAGTACGCGTCGTCGGAGCGGCTGTTGGTGAACACGCCCACCACCTTCACGCGCACGGGCTTTTCGTCCTCGTCCGTGATATTGCCCAGCTCCAGCACCTCGTCGAGCATCAGGTTCTGCTCGATCAGCGCGCGCTCGGACACCATGGCCTCGATCACGCCGTCCGCGTCCGGCTGGTCGCTCATGAAGCGGCCCATGACCACGCTGGAGTGCGCCTCAAGGCCGGACAGCGTGCCCATGGCGATGTTCTTGCCGCTGATGACCTCGCGCTCGAGCGTCGATTCCATGCGGCAGTTGTTCACGAAGAAGTGACTGACCACCTCGAGCGCCTCCACGCCGAAGGTTTCGGGCATGCCGTGAACCACCTCGTCGGTGGTCAGCATTTCCGGGTTGCGGGCGATGGAGGTGTTGGCGCGCACGGTGACCGTGCCCGGGTAGGAGTTCTTCTCGGAGAGCGTCCGGGTCAGGCTGCGGGTCAGCGTGCGCTGAAGAATCGCCTGGGTGTACATGGGATTGGAGCAGGTGATGCCGATGAGCAGGATGTTGCCGATCAGCAGGGCGCACACCATCCACTTTTTGTTGATCATCTTGCGAAGCACGAACCGAAGCATGATATGCCCCCTTTCCTAGTCCAGTATCACCAGATCGCCTTCCTCGAGCCCCTGCAGCAGCCACTGCGTCTGGACGGAGGACAGGCGCGCGTTGACGAACCGTTTTTCCACCCGGCTGCCCGACAGCTTGCTCACGAAATAGCTGCCGGCCTCCAGCGTCAGCGCGGCGCGCGGGATCAGCAGCGCGTCTTTGATCAGCGCGGTTTCGGCGCTTACCTGACTGTTTCGGATGACCAGCTCGCGGTGGTCGTACTGCGCGTCCAGCGCGATGTAGGCGACGTTTTCCTTCCGGTCGGACGGCAGCAGCAGGAGGTCTGTGGCCACCACCCGGCCGGTTACGGCCGTGCGGCTCTTGGCCACGCCGGTCTCGATCGTCACCGGCATGTTGTAGCGGAACCTGCCCGCCTCGTTCTTGACCCGCAGCAGCAGCCTGTCGGTCGAGTACAGATAGGCCATCGTCCAGCCCGAGTAGATGGGCTCGCCCTCCCTGAAGGAAGGCACATCGGAGACGATTCCGTCCGCCGGGGCGGTGATCAGGGTGTTTTCGAACGCCTCGCGCGCCTCCTCGATGGCCGCCTCCTGCAGGCGGATGGAGCGCTCCTGTTCGTAGCGGTACTTTTCGGTTTCCAGGCGGAGGCGCTCCAGCTTCAGCCGGGCCTCCTCGCGGGCGAATTCGTCCGCCGCGGCGTTCAGGGCGGCCTGCGCCGCGGCAAGGGATTCCTGCCGGGCGGTCAGCCCCTCCTCATAGGCCTCCCGCGCGCGCTGCAGGGACAGCTGCTTGCCCTCCAGCGAGACGGTGCTGGCGTTCAGGCGAACCTCGGCAATCGGGTCGCCCGCCTTGACCTCGTCGCCCTTCTTCACGAAGGCGCGCACGAACCGGGCCTCGGCGCCCTCATAGCGCGCCCGGTAGGTCAGCGGGTACACTTCGCTCGCGCCCGACTGCGCGGTCTCGGTATAGTCGCCCCGCACGATTTCGGCGGTGCGGTAGTTCGCGGTTTCAGGCACGATGGCGTCCGGCGCGATCAGCTCCTCGGCCCGCGCCCCGGTCAGGCACAGCGCGAGCAGCAGGAGCGCAAGGCGCTTAATCCTTGACATAGACGACCTCTCCTTCCTCCAGCCCCTCTGTGATTTCGGTCAGCCAGGCGGTGCTCACGCCGGTCTTGACGGCTCTGCGGGTGCGCTCGCCGTTTTCGCCCAGCACGTAGACGTAGCGCCCGCCGCCGCCGCGCAGCAGCGCGTTGGTGGGAATCAGCAGCACGTTCTCGCGCGTCCTGGTCACCAGGCACACCGCCGCGTACATGCCCGCCTCGACGTCCTCGCCCGCCTCGAAGTCGAAGCAGGCCGGCACGTCGTTTCCGGCGAGCACCAGCGCGATGTAGTCCTCCCGCTCCATTTCGCGGGGAGTGATTTCGTATCGCCCGCCGTTGATGAGCGCGTACATTTCCGTCGCGCCGCCCGAGAGCGAGGAGGAAATGCTCTCGCCCGACAGGTACAGGCGCGACTCGTCGGCGATATAGGCCACCGGCCTGTAGGCGGTCAGCCAGTCGCCCTCCTGCAGCGAGGCGGCGTAGGCCACCTGTCCGTCGCAGGGCGCGACGAGCAGGTTTTTGCCCAGCTTCCCGCCCAGCGCCTGCAGGTCTTTTTTCTGCGCCTCCAGGCTGAGCTGCTGGGTTTCCTGCGCCTGACGCAGGTTCAGCTCGGCCTGCTCGATTTCCAGCTGCTTGAGCTCGAGCTGCTTTTGCCGCTCCTGGCTGTCCTGCGCCGCCTGCAGCGCGCGCAGCTGGTTTTTGAGCAGGTCGATGTCGAGCTGCGCCATGCGGTTGTCGTAGTCGTTGACGGTCTGGGCGTACTCGATCTGCTCGGCGAGCCGGTCATAGGCCTCCTGCGTGTCGCTCTCGTCCAATTCGAGCAGCACGTCGCCCTTTTTCACCCGGTCGCCCAGCGTGACGTACATCTTTTTGACCGTGCCGTCCACGGTCATGTACAGCTCCTCCACCTCGGGCGTGACCGACGAGTCGTAGGCTGTGATCTGGCACAGGTCGCCGATATAGGCCGCCGCGCTGTCCAGCTCCACGCCCACCGGCTCGATCAGCGGGATTTCGGGCGCGCTCTCCGTCTTGCGGGCGCAGCCGCTCAGGCACAGCGCCGCCAGCAGCAGCCCCATAAGGATTGTCTTTTTTTTCATGTCCGCTTCCTCCTTATTCGGCGATGACCTCGTCGCCCTCGCTCACGCCGGAGAGCACCTCGATCTGGCCGTTCGCCGCCAGGCCGGTCGTCACCTCGCGGAAGCGGCGAACGCCCTCCTCGTCCAGGTAATAAACCACCTGCTTCTCGCCCATCAGGCTGACCGCCTTTTCGGGCAGCAGCAGCGCGTCCTCCCGCCTGTCCAGAACCAGCTCCAGCGAGCCGCGGTCGTTGTCCTCCAGGTCGAGCGCCGGCTGGGTCAGCTTGAAGTAGACCACGCCGCGCTTGCCCTCGATTTTTTCGGTTTCGGGCAGGCCCAGCTCCTTCTCGGTCGTGACCACCGCCTCGTATTCGCGCTTGCTGACCGTGATGACGCGCGTTTCGCCGGGGGTAAAGCGATCCCAGTACTCGGTCTCCGCCCGGAACAGCGAGAGCGTCGAGTCGGCTATGGTGACGACCCGTTCGCCCAGCGTGCTGCGCGCGCCCTCGGAAAAGGAGCGCACGTAGGTCACCGTGCCGCTCAGCGTGGCCACCAGCTGGCGGTCGGAAAGCTGCTTTTCGTATTCGGCCAGGCGGCTTCCGGTCAGCAGGCGGCTGTCCTCAAGGCTCTGGCGCTGTTTGCCATAGCTCTTTTCAAGAGCCTGCAGCGCTTCCGCCAGGCCCTTCGCGTCGCCCGCGTACTGGACGCGCGCCTTCCTTTCGGCCAGCGACTGCCGCTCGGTCAGCTGCCGAAGCTGCATTTCCAGGGTGGCCAGCGACTCCCTGCACGACTCGATCTGATCCTCCACGCCGTTCAGGCGCAGCTGTCCCAGCACCTCGCCCGCAGCGACCGAGTCGCCCGGAGACACGAAAATCTCGTCGACGTACTCGCCGCCGACCGCGAAGGCCAGCTTTTCCGACTGCACCGGCACGTAGGAACAGCTCACCCGAACCGACTTGATCAGCTCGCCGCGCGTGACGCAGGTCAGCTTGTAGCTTCTTGCCTCATAATTTTTGATCACCGGCGCGCTCTCGAAGGTTTCTTCCTCGGGCAGCAGCGCGCAGGAGGACAGGCACAGCGCGCATACGAGCAGCGCCGCCAGTTTGATTCGCGTTCGCAAAGTGTTTCAGCTCCTTGTCTGTCATTGGGAAGGGCACCTTCTTTCTATTATAGCATAGACGGGTGCGCTTGTGAATCAGAATCTTTTCACAAGCTGCGTGAAACACTCGATTTTTTTGCCAAAAAGCGTCGGACGCGCCCAAATGGGGCGGAAACGGCGGCTTTCTGCCCGGAAAAGGCAAAGATCGGCCGCATAAGCATAAAATGCAGGTAAAAAAAGCGGCGACGGGTTGCAAATTGAGCGGTGAGTGATATAATATTTGATATGGAATCATGCGGCATTTGATATGCTTTTATCGATAAGAAGGAGTGTGATTGGGTTGAAAAGCACCTTTCGCGGAGGTATTCATCCGCGCGAGCGCTTCGGCGGCAAGGCGGTGACCGGAAAGCTGCCGGTCGAGGTCATGCCCGCGCCCGCGCAGGTGGCGATTCTCCTGTCCCAGCACGTGGGTGCGCCCTGCAAGAGCCTGGTCAAGGCGGGCGACCGCGTGCTGCTGGGCCAGAAGATCGGCGAGCCGGCCGGGTTCATGGGCGCGCCGGTACACGCCAGCGTGTCGGGCACGGTGAAGGGCATTGTGATGCGGACGATGGCGAACGGCGTGCCGGGCGAGGCAATACTGATCGACAACGACTTTCAGGACGAGGCGGCCGAGCCGCTTGGCGACCTGGGCGACCCGCTCAGGGCCGATCCGGCGGCGCTGCTGGCGCGGATTCGCGAGTGCGGCTGCGTGGGTCTGGGCGGCGCGTGCTTCCCCACCCAGGTGAAGCTGTCGCCCCCCGCCGACAAGCCGATCGACACGGTGATATTGAACGGCGCGGAGTGCGAGCCCTATCTCACCGGCGACCATCGCGCGATGCTGGAGAAATCCGGCCTGATCGCGGACGGACTGCGCCTGGCGATGTACATACTGGGCGCCAGGAGGGGCGTGGTCGCGGTCGAGGACAACAAGCCGGACGCGGCCGAATGCATGGCCGCCGCAGTGCGGGAGATTCCGGGGGCGAGCATGCGCCTGGTGAAGGCCAAGTATCCGCAGGGCGGAGAGAAGCAGCTCATCAAGGTCATTGCCGGGCGGGAAGTGCCCTCGGGCAAACTGCCGATGGACGCGGGCTGCGTGGTGATGAACGTGTCCAGCGCGGCGGCTCTGTCCGAGGCGATTCGCGAGGGCAGGCCGCTCACGCAGCGCGTGATGACGGTTTCCGGCCTGGTCGAGCGGCCGGCCAACCTGCGGGTGCGCATCGGCACGTCGATCGGCGAGGTGCTGGCCTGCTGCGGCGGGGTGAAGGGCGAGCCCAACCGGCTGATTCTGGGCGGGCCGATGATGGGCCTGTCGGGCTACGACCTGACCACTCCGGTGGCCAAGGGCACGAGCGGCCTGGTGCTGCTGCGCGACGAGAAGCCCGAGCACACGCCGATTGGCAGCTGCATCCGCTGCGGAGCCTGCGTGACCGCCTGCCCGATGCGCCTGATGCCGCTGGAGCTGAGCCGCCTGGCCGAAAAGGGCGACTTTGAGGGCTGCCGGCGCGAGCACGCGCTGGACTGCATCGAGTGCGGCTCGTGCAGCTACGGCTGTCCGGCCAAGCTGCCGCTGGTTCACAACATTCGCGTCGCCAAGCGCTTCCTGGCGCGCAGACGATAAGTGGGGAGGTTGCTTCACATGCAGAAAACATCCATTCGGCCCTCATCCTGGCGTGTGACCTCCTCGCCGCACATCCGCAGGCCGCGCACCATCACCTCGATCATGCTGGACGTGATCATCGCGCTCGTGCCGGCGGGCGCGATGGGCGTGTACTATTTCGGATACCGGGCGGCGCTGCTGATCGTGGTGTCGGTGGCCTCGTCTGTGACCTGGGAGGCGCTGATTCGCAAGGCCATGAAAAAGCCGGTCACGATTCACGACCTGTCGGCGGTGGTGACGGGGATTCTTCTGGCCTATAACCTGCCGGTGACCATCCCGCTGTGGGCGCCGGTGATCGCCACCGGCATCGCCATCGTGATCATCAAGCAGCTCTTCGGCGGCCTGGGGCAGAACTTCATGAACCCGGCGCTGGCTGCGCGCGCGGTGCTGCTGGCCTCCTGGACCAGCCTGATGTCAAGCGCCGCCTTCGCGACCGACGCGGTGACCTCGGCCACGCCCCTGGTGGCGCAGTACGGCGAGTATTCGCTTGTGCAGCTGTTCCTGGGCGACGTGCCCGGCTGCATCGGCGAGACCTGCAAGCTGGCGCTGCTTCTGGGCGGAATCTACCTGATGGCGAGGCGGGTCATTTCCTGGCGCATCCCGCTGACCATGATCGCCACGGTGTTCGTGTGCTTCTGGATCGCCAGCGGCCGCGTCGTGGGCACGGTCGACTCGGCGCTGTACCAGATTCTCTCGGGCGGATTGTTCCTGGGCGCGTTTTTCATCGCGACCGACTACGCCACCTCGCCGGTCACGCCGGTGGGGCGGCTCGTCATGGGCGTGGGCTGCGGCCTGCTGATCTTCATCATCCGGCGCTGCAATCCCTCCTATCCGGAGGGCTTCAGCTACGCCATACTGGTCATGAACCTGGCCACGCCGCTGATCGACCGGTTCACCCGGCCGCGCGTTTACGGGGAGGGAAGGAAGCATGCGTGAGATTGTTCATCTGGCCCTGCGGCTTTTAGCCTTCTGCCTGGCGGCGGGGCTGCTGCTGGCCGCGACCAACGCGCTGACCAAAAGGCCGATCGCCTATCAGGCCGACCTGACCGCGCAGAATGCCCGCAAGCAGGTGCTGACCGAGGCCTCCTCCTTCCAAAAGCTGTCGGGCGGCGGCGACCCGGCCTATCCGCACCTGACCGCGGTCTACGAGGGCGTGGACAAGGACGGCGTGGTGGGCTACACGTTCTCGCTCTCGCCGATGGGCTTCAAGGCGGTGATCGAGATGACGCTGGGCATCAATAAAAACGGCGCGATTACCGCCCTGTCGGTGGACAGTCAGTCCGAAACCGCCGGCCTTGGCACCAAAATCACCGCGGATTCCTACCTGCGCCAGTATCAGGGCGCGGCGGCCGATTCCGCCACATTGACCGAGCAGATTGACGGCATCACCGGCGCGACCGTGACCAGCAAGGCCGTGGTCAGCGCGGTGGGCGAGGCCGTGAGCTACGCCGAGCGCGAGCTGGGCGTGACGGGCAGGGCCGACGCGGGGCTGGCGGGCAGCCAGTACTTAAGCGACGCGGAGCTGAAGCTGGTGTCGCTCATCGACGGCGGCCGCACGATCACGAGCCTGTCGCCCTATCAGTCGCTGGGCTACGAGGCGATCGAGGCGGTCTATCAGATCGACGTGAAGGGGAAAAACGCCTACGTGATCACCCTCGACGCGGACGGCGAGATCTATGAGGCCGCCTTCGACGAGAACGGCGAAATGACCCTGTACACGGCGGACGGCCAGGCGGCCGAGCAGACCGGCGGGAAAATCGACGAGGCGCTTTCGCAGGCGCGGGAATTCTACTCGACCTACCTTGCGGGAAAGGAGTGAGGCGCGTGAAGACCTCCATTCAGGACATGAAGCGGATCGTGACGAACGGCCTGGTGACCGAGAACCCCACCTTCCGCCTGGTGCTGGGCATGTGCCCCACGCTGGCCATTACCACCGCGGCGGTCAACGGCCTGGGCATGGGGCTGGCCACCACGTTCGTGCTGATGTGCTCCAACCTGGTCATTTCGCTGCTCAGGCGGCTGATTCCCGAGCGCATCCGCATTCCCGCCTTCATCATCATCATCGCCACCTTCGTGACGATGGTGGAGATGCTGATGAAGGCGTTTCTGCCCGCGCTCAACCAGACGCTGGGCATCTACATTCCGCTGATCGTGGTCAACTGCATCATCTTCGCCCGGGCGGAGTCGTTCGCGTTCCGAAACCCGCCGCTCGAGTCGCTGCTGGACGGCCTGGGCATGGGGCTGGGCTTCACCGGGGCGATCACGCTGCTGGCCGCCATCCGCGAGCTGATCGGGGCGGGCACGCTCTTCGGGGCGCAGGTCATGCCGCTGAGCTATCAGCCCATGGCCATCGTGACCATGACCCCCGGCGGGTTCATCGTGCTGGGCTTCCTGCTGGCGTTCATCAACTGGCTAAGCCGCCTGCACGACCGGAAAAAGGCTGAAAAGGAGGCGCAGGCATGAATCCACTGATGATCCTGATCGTCGCGATCACGGCGAACAACTTTATCTTCTCGAAGTCGCTGGGCATCTGCGCCTTCCTGGGCGTGTCCAAAAAGCTCGAGACCGCGTTCGGCATGGGCATGGCGGTGACGTTCGTCATGGCCATCGCCTCGCTGGTGACCTACTTCGTGCAGTATTACCTGCTGGCGCCGCTGGGGCTGGAGTACATGCAGACCATCGCGTTTATCCTGGTCATCGCGGTGCTGGTGCAGATGGTCGAGCTGGTGCTCAGGAAGACCAGCCAGGCGCTGTATCAGGCGCTGGGCGTGTACCTGCCGCTGATTACCACCAACTGCGCCGTGCTGGGCGTGACCCTGCTCAACATCACCGAGGGCTACAGCCTGATCGGCTGCGTGGCCAACGGCGTGGGCGGCGCGCTGGGCTTCACGCTGGCCATCGTGCTCATGGCGGGCATCCGCGAGCGCATGGCGGGCAGCGACATGCCCCCCTGGATGGACGGCTTCCCGGGCGCGCTGATCACCGCGGGACTGATGTCCATCGCCTTTTTGGGCTTCAACGGCCTGTCCTTCTGAGCCGGTGAAAGGAGAACGCATATGAGCAACATCATTAAGGCGGCCCTGATGCTGGGCGGGCTGGGGGCGGTGTTCGGCGCGCTGCTGGCCGTCGTGGGCAGGCTGTTCAGTGTGCCCGAGGACGCGCGAAAGAGCGCGCTGCGCGAGTGCCTGCCCGGCGCGAACTGCGGCGGCTGCGGCTTTGCGGGCTGCGACGCGTACGCCGAGGCGGTCGCGGGCGGCAGCGCCCCGGTGGGCAAGTGCCCGGTGGGCGGCGACGCGGCGGCGCAGAAGATGGCCGACATCATGGGCGTGACGGTCGAGGCGGTCGAGCCGCTCGTGGCCACCGTCATGTGCCGCGGCAGTCTGGACAGCTGCCACGTCCGCTTCGAGTATGAGGGCCCGCAGTCCTGCAAGAGCGCCTCGCTGGCCGCCTTTGGCGACAAGGACTGCCGCTTTGCCTGCCTGGGCTACGGCGACTGCGCGGTGAAGTGTCCCTTCGGGGCGATCAAGGTGGCCTCTGACCGGCTGGCGCGCATCGACGCGTCGCTGTGCCAGGGCTGCGGCAAGTGCGTGGAGACCTGCCCGCGCGGCGTGATCGCGCTGGTGCCCCGCAAAAACCCGGTACACGTGGTCTGCTCGGCGCTTGACAAGGGCAAGACGGTGCGCGACCACTGCACCTCCGGCTGCATCGGCTGCGGCAAGTGCGCGCGCAGCTGCGACTTCGGCGCGCTGACCATGCAGAACAACCTGCCCCACATCGACGCGGAAAAGTGCGTGGGCTGCATGCGCTGCGCCGACAGCTGCCCCACCGGCGCGCTGCAGGCCAACGAGGAAATGCGCCGCCGCGCCGTCATCCGCTATGACCGCTGCACCGGCTGCGGCTCCTGTCAGGACGCCTGCCGCTACAACGCCGTCATGGGCAACATCGGACACCCGCACGGCGTGATCGCCTGGAACTGCGTGGGCTGCGGCCAGTGCGAGGACAAGTGTCCCGAAAAGTGTATCCGCATGGTGCACGGCGAGAACCTGCGCGCGCGGAAGTGAAAGGAAATCCGGGGAAGGCGCCCTGCCGGGGGAGCCTCCCCTTTTCATATTCCGCCCGCCGCCGAGGAAACGGCCTTTCCCGGAAGAAATTGCCAGAAAAGCCGTTTTTCCGGGAACTGTTCCAACCGGCTGTGCGTCTATTGTTTACATGAAGGAATTCACATTGTAGAGGAGGCGTTCACATGAAAAAGGGAATTGCGTGGCTGCTGACGGTTTTGCTGATTCTGGGCGCGTGCGCGCCTGCCCTGGCGGATACCTACGCGGGCGACTACGTGTACGCGGATACGCGGCTTGACAGCGTGTCCGACGCGGGACGGCACAACATCGAGCTGGCGGTCGCGGCGATCAACGGACTGGCGCTGGAGCCGGGCAGGCTGTTTTCGTTCAACGATACGGTCGGCCCGCGCACGAGGGCGGAGGGCTATCGAGGCGCGCTCAACGGCCGCGGCGTGATGGTCACGGGCGGCGGCGTGGCGCAGGTGGCCAGCACCATTTACCTGGCCGCGGTGCAGACCAGCGGCGTGACCTTTAGCAAGGTGACGGTCTATGGAGACCGCTACGACGGCGACTATGTGGACAGCGGCGACGACGCGGTCGTGACCGACTACAGCAACGACATCGACTTCTCCTTCTGGAACGACACCGACTGCGTGATGCGCTTTTACCTGTGGATCGACGAAAACAACGACGTGCTCTGCTGCGGCCTGTCCATGGAGGACGGTTCCTCGGCGATCAGCGTCGCATCCACCCCGCTGTACGGCTCGGACAACAAGATCGAGAACATCGAGCGGTGCAGCTGGGCGATTTCGGGCGTGACGCTTGAGAGCTACGACCTGTTCTCCTTCAACGATCTGGTCGGCCCCCGTACGGCCGAAAAAGGCTACAAAAAGGCGCTCAACGGCCGCGGCGTGACCGTGTACGGCGGCGGCGTGGCGCAGGTGGCCAGCACCGTATACCTGGCCGTCAAGGATCTGGACTGCATCGAAATTATCGACAAGTCCACCTATGGCGACCGCTTTGTGGACGGCTATGTCGAGGACGCCGACAACGCGATCGTCACCGACTACAAAGCCGGCACCGACTTCTCCTTCTACTATACCGGCGACGGCGAGCTGCGCATCGATCTGTCCATCGAGGGCGACGAGCTCTGCTGCCGGGTGTACGAGACCGTCTACTGACTCCCCCTTTGCAGATGACAAGACCGCCGACCCATTGCGGGCCGGCGGTCTCAGACTGTCAAAAAACTCGGGAGAGCTCGAGAGGGCCGCAGCCCTTTCGAACTTTCAATCGTGCCCAGCGGCATGTACG
>CAKUFB010000032.1 GCA_934647145.1 uncultured Clostridia bacterium | reverse complement strand
ACGTTCGAGAGGCCGCCTTTTTGAAAAAGGCGCCTCTCGAGCTCTCCCGGAAAACACTTTGATCCGCGTAACGGCAGATCATGCAGAATGGTTATTCCCCGAATGGGGCGTGGGTCATTGTTCCCGGAGCAATGCTTACAGGGTCAAAAAAGTGTTACGGCACAGCGATGCTTCCGGTGTCGCACTTACACCCTGATAGAATCGGCGGCAGCAAGTGGAGCCGGGCACTGCCCGGTCAGAAAAGCCGTCTCCCCAGCGTACCCTCCGTCCTCCCCGCATAGACTGCACGGGGAGGGGATGCGATGAGTCTGATGCTGTGGATCAGCGCGGGGGTAGGGCTGTTTCTGGCCGGGATGAAGTGCCTGAGCGAGCACCTGAGCGCGCTGATGGGCAGGAAGCTGTCGACGGGGCTGCAGCGGGTCACGAAAACGCCCGCGTCCTCGGTGCTGACCGGCGCGGCGTTCACGGCGCTGGTGCAGTCCTCCGACGCGACGAACAGCCTGGTGATCGAGCTGATCGACCGGGGGCGGCTGGAGCTTTCGCGGGGCGCGGCGCTGATCATGGGCGCGAACGTGGGCACGACGATGACCGGACAGCTGCTGGCGCTGAACCTGACCGACTGGGGGCCGCTGCTGATTCTGCCGGGCGCGCTGCTGCGCATCGTGGGCGGCAAAAGGGCGGCACTTGACCGGGCGGGCGGCGCGCTGTGCGGCCTGGGCATGCTGTTTCTGGGCATGGAGCTGGTGGAGACCGGGCTTGCGCTGCCCGAGGCGACCGGCTGGGCGCAGGGCGTGCTGCGCCTGCTTTCCCGGCCGGCTCCGATGTTTTTCCTGTCGATGCTGCTGACGGCGGGGCTGCAGAGCTCGTCGGCGTTCGTGGGTCTGATGCAGACCTTCGCGGCGGCGGGCACACTGCCGCTGGACGGCGCGGTCTGGCTGATCGCGGGCAGCGCGCTGGGCACCTGCTCCACGGAGCTGCTCATCGGCGCGGGCGCGTCGGCGGAGGGCAGGCGGGCGGCGCTGTTTCAGCTGCTGTTCAACTGCTTCGGCGTGGCGGCGGCGCTGCTCATGCTGCGCGTGATTCCGATCGAGGGATGGCTGCGCGCGCTCTCGCCTGAACAGCCCGCGAGAATCCTGGCCAATCTCAACACGGCCTTCAAGGCGCTTGAGCTCGCGCTGATGGCGCCGTTTATGACGCCGCTCGTCCGGCTGGCGCGCACGCTTTCGCCCGGCAGGGAGCAAAACGCGCCCGCCGTGCGTCTAAGAAGAAACTGATTCCGAAAGGATGACTGAGTATGAAACGCGGATATACCAAGCGCGAGGCGCGCAAAAGGCGCACGAAGTTCATGATTCTCGAGGGCATGTGGGACTTCGCCGGAACCATCGCGGGCTTTTTTGTGATCCTGATCTGCGTCGTGCTGCTGACCACACTGCTTAGCTGGTTCAAGGGCGACATCACGCAGGTCATCGGCAGCCTGGAGGCGCCCATCATTAGCGCCTTCGATACCGACGCAAAGAACGAGTAACGAGCGGCAAAGAGGGGATACTGTGGATTGGGAAGCGCTGCTTTCGGAAATTGAAGCCTGTCACGCCTGTCCGCTTCGGGAGGGGTGCGGCCGCGTCGTGCCCGGCGAGGGCGACCGCGCGGCGAGCCTGATGTTCATCGGCGAGGGCCCGGGCGCGGACGAGGACAGACTGGGCCGGCCGTTCGTGGGCAGGGCCGGACAGCTGCTCACGAAAATGATCGAGGCCGTCGGCATGACGCGCGGACAGGTCTATATCTGCAACGTGGTCAAGTGCCGCCCGCCGCAGAACCGCACCCCCACCGACGAGGAGGCCGCCGCCTGCAGGGGGTATCTCATGCGCCAGATCGAGGGCGTGAAACCCCGGGTGATCGTGCTGCTGGGCTCGACGGCGGGCAGGTGCCTGCTGGGCGAGTCGTTTCACGGGGTGCGCGCCGACCGGGGCAAGTGGTTTTTCAGGAACGGCAGCTGGATGCTGCCCACCTATCATCCCTCGGCGCTGCTGCGCGACCAGACGCTCAAGCGGCTGGCCTGGGAGGACTTCAAGGCGGCGAAGGTCAAGCTGACCGCCATCGAAACGGAGGAACGGGCCTGATGCAGAAACTGCAGGCGGAAATGAGCGCCCTCTTTAAGAAGCTGTACGCGGACGAACCCAAGATCCTGGTCTTCGGCGAGGGAAATCCTCAGGCCAGGCTGGTGCTGATCGGCGAGGCGCCGGGCGAACAGGAAACCATCGCCGGGCGGCCGTTCGTGGGCAAGGCGGGCAAAAACCTGGACGAGTTCCTGGCGCTGTCGGGCCTGAAAAGGGAGGAGCTGTACATCACCAACACGGTCAAGTTCCGCCCGGCCAGGCGCTCGAACGCCGGAAACTGGGTCAACAGGCCGCCCACGCAGGAGGAGGTCAAGCTGTGCCTGCCCTTCCTGCTCAGGGAGCTGGACAGCCTGACGCCCTCGGTGATCGCCACGCTGGGCAACACGCCGCTCCGGGCGCTCCTGGGCAGGCAGGCGACCATCGGCGAGGCGCACGGCCGGGCGATCTCCTGGCACGACTGCACGCTCTATCCGCTCTACCACCCGGCCTCGCTGATTTACAATCCGTCGCTCAGGGAGGTATATCGGGAGGACGTGCTGAGACTGGGCGAGCTGATGAGGAGCCTATGATGAACGTAATTCGCGCAGACGGCCTGCTGGCTCGCCTGCGTTTTTTCGGGCTGAAGGCGAAGTGGCGGCCGGGCGAACGGGGGCTGGTCGTGCGGGAAGACGGAAAGGTGCGCGCGCGGGCGGTCGTCGGGCGGGCGAGGGGCGAAGGCACGGGCTATGTGAGGCGGCTGTTCCTCGCGCGGGACGAGCGGGCGGCGCGGGCGCTGACGGAGGCGATTCGCGCAGAGCTGCGCGAAATGGGCCTTTCGCGGGCGGTCGGGCCGCTGTCGGACGATCTGTCGGGCTTTGGCAACGGGCTGCGCGCGAGCGGGTTCGAGGGCGAAAAGACGCCGCTTGAGGCGGACAATCCCGCCTGGCTGCCCGAGCTGCTCGAAAAAAGCGGCTGGGAAAAGCGGACGGATCAGCTGTTTTACCGGGTGCGCCGGGCGGACGTCCCCTGGGCGTTCTATGAAAGGGCGGCGGCGCGGGCGAGGGAAAGGTACGGCTATACGGTGCGCTTCCTTTCGGAAATGTCCCGGCGGGAGGCGTATGAGCTGCTGCTCCCCATGTACCGCGCGGTTGAGCCGACGAACGCGCAGGCGCTGGCGGTCACGCTGGACAGGCACTTCGCGGCCATGGGGGAGAGCGCGCTGGCGATGCAAAACGGGGCGTGCGTGGGCGCGCTGATCGCGCTGCGCGAGGGAACAGCATGGCGCGCGGCCTGCCTGCACGTGGTTCCACGGGCGCGAAACCACGGCGTGACGGCGCTATTGTTCGACGCGGTGAACGGGAAAATCCCGCCCGAAATTCGTGAAATTCAGGCGGGAGGAATCGATGAGGACAACGCATACTCGAAACTCAATGCGGAGCACACCGGCGCGACACTTTTCCGCAGATTCCGGGTGTATCAACTGAATATTTAACGGAAAGCTAACTGAAAAAGCTGCTCGTCCCCATTGCAATATGACCAGCTTCGAGTATGATAGAGACTGCGTCTTGCAAGCCTATCGCGCGAAAATCTCGCAGACATAGACGAAGCCGCCCGGCATCACGGACACGCCGATTCCCACGCGCGTATAGGTGGTGGTGAGGACGCTGCGGCGGTGCGAGGGACTGCTCAGGAAGGCGGCGTTCGAATGCGCGACGTCGCGGCTTCTGCCCACGTTCTCGGTGGCGTACTGATAGGATACGCCGTAGAGGTCGAGCAGATTGCGCACGGTGCCGTAGGTGGGCGAGACGTGACCGCAGTAATTGTTTTCAAGCATGTCCCGGGTGCGCAGGCGCGCCATGCGGCACAGCTCCTCGTCGAGCGTGAGCGCGTACAGCCCGTGCGCGGCGCGATCCTCGGACAGGAGACGATAGAGCTGCGCTTCCTGCGAAGAGGCTCCGGCGGCCAGCGCGGGAACGGAAAGCGCTGAAATAAGGACGGCCAGCAGCAGGCAGAAAGCCCGCCGCGGGGAGTGAGTGCGTGTGTACATGTTAAACAGCTCCTTTGTGTGATTGAACCCGGGTCTGACGCTATTTTAGCGGAAAGTGGAAGCGAAGGCAAGCAAACTGGCAACCGGCTGACAAGGTATATATTAGGAGGATGAATATTCATGGCACTGGTGAAATGTCCGCGCTGCGAACTGAATTACATTCTGGACGGCGGTGAGCTGTGCACGGTCTGCCGCAAGGAGGTGCGCGGCGAGAGCGAACCGTCCGAGCTGCCGGAGCTGTGCTCCGAATGCGGCGAGAATCCCGCGGTGCCGGGCGGCGAGCTGTGCCTGGCCTGCCTGAAGGAAATGAACCGCCGCTCCAGCATGGCGAACGACGACGCAATCATGCCCGAGACCGCCAACATCGGCATCGACAGCGTGAGCACGATGGACGAGATTGAGCTGGACATCGACGATACGAACAACTTCGGCGACGAAGAGTTCAAGGAAGAGGCCAAGAAGGAAGATGAGGACGTCGTGAGCCTGGATCAGCTGGCTGAACAGGACGATACCGACGAGGAACCGGAAGAAGAGTGAGCCGGAGAAGGGAGATGCGGCGCTTGGCAATCTACGCAATCGCGGATCTGCATTTGCCGGGCGGCGACGTCAAACCGATGGACGTCTTCGGCGAGCACTGGGCGAACCACTTCGAGAAGATTTCGGCCGACTGGCGCGCGCGCGTGAGCGAGAACGACCTGGTGCTGCTGCCGGGAGACCTGTCCTGGGCGATGCAGTTGGCGGACGCGTCCGAGGATCTGAACCGCCTGGGCGAGCTGCCCGGCAGGAAGGTGATCCTGCGCGGCAACCACGACTACTGGTGGTCTGGCATCCGCAAGGTGCGCGACGCGCTGCCCGGCAGCATGTGGGCGGTGCAGAACGACTGCGTGGTGTTTGACGAGGCGGTGATCTGCGGCACGCGCGGCTGGCTGCTGCCTGCGCCGTCCTCCACCGAGAACGACGAAAAGGTCTATAAGCGGGAGCTTTTGCGCTTGGAAATGACCCTGGCCGACGCGCGGAAGCGGGCAGAGGGCAGGCGCGTGGTGTGCATGCTGCACTATCCGCCCCTGCTCGATTTGTACCGCGACACCGGCTTCACCGAGCTCCTCGAGCGCTTCGGCGTGCGGGACGTGCTCTACGGACACCTGCACGGCGCGGGCATCCGAACCGCCTTCCGCGGGGAGCACAACGGGGTGCGGTATCACCTGGTTTCCTGCGACAGCCTGGGCTTCAGGCTCTACGAGCTGCCCGAGGACGACGGCGTTCGGCCCCAGCCGCAGAACGTGCCTGCGTTTTAGGGAAAATCTCCCACTTGGCGACCACACATGAAGAGACGCGATGGAGCGTCTCTTTTTTGATGGAAAAATTCCCCCTCCCGTGCGGAGGGGTTTTTCTGCGCAGACGGGGAAAGTGGGTCTGCGTCCCTATCCGACACGTTTATAAGGCGAAATGCGCCAAAATATCTGACGTAAAAGTGCAATCGTGGGACGTGAGCCCTATTTTTGAAGAAAAGGGCGGCTTGCGCCGAACGCGCCCGGAGGCAGTCCCTGAAAAAGTGGGCGCGCGCCCGGTTTCGGAAAGTTTTTTTCGTAAAATTGTGGTTTACAGTGGAAAAGTAGGGAGGATTGTGGTATAATGTGGGGGAAGCTAAGATGGAGGTGGAATAATCGGATGAAGGTTGAATTCTCCGGCAACTGCCTTCATACAATTGATCCCAAGGGACGGGTGACCATTCCGGCCGCCTATCGCGAAATCCTGTCCCAGGGCTTCACCATCGGGCTGAACAACCAGTTCCAGGCCATCGCCATCTACCCAAAGGAAAAATGGTCGGAAAAGTGCGAGCACCTGGCCCACATTCCCGAGTCGGACATTCGAGGCACCGCCTACGTGCGCCTGATCATGGGCAACTCCTTCCCGAACTGCGAGCTGGACGGTCAGGGACGCGTGCTGCTGCCTGCCGCCCTGCGGCAGAAGACAGGCATGGACAAGAACATTCGCTTCGTGGGCATGGGACAGTACCTTGAAATCTGGGACGACGAGAAATACGCGGCCGTTTCGATGGCCAGCGAGGAATCGATAGAAGACCTGCTCAATTACGTGAACGGACAGTACGAACAGAAGGCTTAAGGGAGGAGAGACAGGCAATGATGAATCAGACCTACGCGCCCCGCGCCCAGAGCGCCGAGCAGATGCGTGAACGCGCGCGCCTGGCCCGAATCCGCATGGAGCAGGCTCGCAGGCAGAGCCGGCGCATGCTGTGCGTGTTTTCCGGGCTGCTGGTGGCGGCGCTGTTCGTCTATATCAGCCGCATGGCGACGATTTCCGCCGCGGGCAAGCAGATCAGCCAGCTCAAGCGCGACATCAGCGCCCTGACCAGCGATAAGCAGTATCGCGAAATCTCCCTGACCGCCCGGCAGAACCTCGAGCGGGTGCAGTACGAGGCGCTCAATCGCCTGGGCATGGTCTATCCCGGAGAGGGTCAGATCCAGATGGTGCGTCTGAGCGGAGAAAACGCGGGCGACGGCGTGATGACTGTGTACGATACGAACGCGAAGGACGGCCAGTAAGCCGAATTTTCCGCGCGAGGTGATCGGGTGCTATCCACGGGTCATCTGGTACGAAAGCGGACGGCGCTGTGCATGGGCGTGTTCGCCCTGCTGTTTGCCGCGCTGATTGCGCGGCTGTTTCACTTGCAAATCGTGCGCGCGGGCGAGCTTCAGACCCGCGCCCAGGCACAGTGGACGAGCGAATCGGTCGTCAGCCCCCGCCGCGGCGCGATCGTCGACCGGAACGGCCACCTGCTGGCCGTCAGCGCCACCGCCTACACCGCTTCGGCCAGCCCCCGCCAGGTGGAAGAGCCGGAGGCGTTTGCGCGCATCCTGTCGCCCGTGCTCGAGATGACCGAGGAACAGATCCTGAAGAAGATTTCGGACAGGAGCAAGGGCGGCGTGGTGCTCAAAAGGCAGATTTCGCGCGAAATCGCCCAGGAGCTCAAGACGCTGCTCGCCGAGCACAAGGCGGCCGCGTCCAAGGCGCTTTCCGGCCTGTATCTGGAGGAGGAATCCAAGAGATACTACCCGATGGGGCAGTTTGCCGAGCAGCTGCTGGGCCTGACGACCATCGACGGCGTGGGGCAGAGCGGCCTGGAGGCCTCGCTCAACAAGTACCTGTCCGGCAAGGCGGGCTTTGTGCTGGACGAAATCGACGGCAAGGGACGCGCGCTGCCCTACAGCGCCAGCGAGTACGTGCCGGCGGTGGCCGGGGCGCAGGCTGAGCTGACCATCGACTACGTGATTCAGAGCTTCGCGGAGCAGGCCGCGCGCGAGGCGATGGAGGTCAACAGCGCAAAGGGCGTGCGGGTGCTGGTCATGAACCCGAAGACCGGCGAGATACTGGCCATGTGTACCAAGCCGGACTACGACCCCAACAACCCGCCCCGAAGCGACGTGGACGCGCTGACCGACCTGATGCGCAACCGCTGCGTCGCCGACGCGTACGAGCCCGGCTCCACCTTCAAGATCCTGACCGCGGCGACGGCGCTCGACTGCGGGGTGACCAATCCGGGCGAGGGGTTTTACTGCTCGGGCAGGGTCACGGTGGACGGCAGCACCATCCACTGCTGGGGGCGCCCGCACGGCGCGGAGAGTATGGCCAAGGCGCTGTGCAACTCCTGCAACCCCGTGTTCGTCGAGCTGGGGCTGCGGCTGGGCACCGACAGGCTGTACGATCACCTGGAGGCGTTCGGCCTGGGCCAGGCCACGGGCGTCGACATCTCCGGCGAGGCGGGCGGCATACTGATCGCGCGGGAGCGGCTCAAGCGGGTTGACCTGGCGCGGGTGGGCTTCGGCCAGTCGATTGCGGTCACGCCCATCCAGCTGCTTTCCGCCGCCTGCTCGGTGGTCAACGGCGGAAGCCTGATGCGGCCCTACGTGGTCAAACGCATCGTGTCGGAGAGCGGCGAGGTGCTGCTCGAGAACGCGCCCGAGGTCAGGGCGCATCCCATTCGCGAGGAAACCTCGAAGACCATGCGCGCGCTGCTTGAGAAGGTGGTCGAGGAGGGCGGCGGCCACAACGCCTACATCGAGGGCTATCGAATCGGCGGCAAGACCGGCACGGCGCAGGTGTACGTGGACGGCGTGGTGTCCTCGAGCACGCACATCGGCTCGTTCATCGGCTTTGCGCCCATCGACGACCCGCAGGTCGCTGTGATGGTGATCGTGGACGAGGCGCAGGTGCCGTCCGACTTCGGCTCGATCACGGCCGCGCCCTTTGCAAGGGACATCCTGGAAAAGACGCTGAGCTATCTGGGCTGCCCGAAGAGCGCAGAGAAAAGCGAGGCGCGAAACCAGGTCGAGATCCCCGACGCGACCGGCATGCCGGTTGCCGAGGCGGTCTCGCTGCTGAAAAAATCAAAGCTGAAATGCCTGCTGTCCGGCGCGGGGGCCGAGGTGATCCGCCAGCTTCCGCCGGCCGGCGCGCAGGTGGCCGAGGGTTCGGTCGTCATGCTGTACGCCGAGGGCGTGGTCAGCCCCAGTCAGCAGGCGACGGTCGAGGTGCCCGACGTAAGCGGCCTGTCGGTCGCCGAGGCCGGGCGGATCGCCGGGAGCTGCGGACTGACGCTCAAGGTGGAGGGAAGCGGCGTGGCGGTGTATCAGAACCCGCCGGCCGGGGCGCTCGTGTACGCCGCGACGGCGCTGACTGTGACCTTTAAGACCCCGGGAACATCATAATGCATACGTACGGAGGGAGTCCTATCCATGAAACTGTCTGAACTGATACAGGCGCTCGGCGGGAATTGCCAGACGAGCGGCGACATGAACGTCGAAATCCACTCGCTGTGTACCGATTCCAGGAAGGCGGAAAGGGGCTCGCTCTTTTTCTGCATACAGGGCCTGACCCGGGACGCCCATGAATTCGCGCCGCAGGTCGTGGAAAAGGGCGCCAGCGCGCTGATTGTGCAGCGTTTTTTGGAGTTGGACTGCCCGCAGGTGCTGGTGAAGGACGTGCGCGAGGCGCTGTCGCTGATCGCGCAGTGCTTCTACGGCTATCCCGCCCGCTCGATGCGCCTGCTCGGCGTCACCGGCACGAAGGGCAAGACCACGACCTCCTTCCTGGTCAAGTCGATCCTTGAGGCCGCGGGCATGAAGACCGGCCTGATCGGCACCGTGTGCTGCATGATCGGCTCGACCGAGGTGCCCTCCGACAAGACTACGCCCGACCCGGTCGAGTTTCAGAGCATGCTGCGGCAGATGGCCGACGCGGGCTGCGACGCGGTGGTGATGGAGGTCTCGGCGCACGCCATGGCCATGCACCGCCTCAGCGGCGTGTACTTCGAGGTGTGCGCCTTCACGAACCTGTCGCAGGATCACTTCGATTTCTTCCATAATATGGAGAACTACTGCGCGGCCAAAATGCTGCTCTTCACGCCCGGCATGTGCGGCAGGGGCTTCTACAACGCCGACGACGAGCTGGTGTCGGCGGCCATGCGCTCCGCGCCCGTGCCGGTCACCGGCTACGGCATCCGCGAGGCGGCCGACATCTACGCCAAGAACATCGAGGTGGGCGAGCGGGGGAATCTGTTCCAGATCAACTTCCACAAGCGCTTCCGCATCGACGTGCAGCTCAAGCTGTCGGGCATCTTCAACGTGTACAACAGCCTGACCGCCGCCGCGCTGTGCGACGCGGTGGGGGCCTCGCCCGAGGCCATCAAAAAGGGCCTTGAAAACATCAAAAACGTGCCCGGCCGCGTCGAGCTGCTGGACACCGGCACGCCCTATCGCGTGATCCTGGACTACGCGCACTCGCCCGACTCGCTGGCGAACATCCTGACCACCGTGCGCCAGACCACGAAAAAGCGCGTGATTCTGGTGTTCGGCTGCGGCGGAAACCGCGACAGGGAAAAGCGCCCGATCATGGGCGAAATCGGCGGCGAGCTGGCCGACTACTGCGTGCTGACCAGCGACAACCCGCGCGCCGAGGAGCCGGGGGACATTCTGCGCGCGATTGAGGAGGGCATCCGGCCCACCGGCGCGGACTATGTGGTCATCGAAAACCGCCGCGAGGCCATCCGCCACGCGCTGAGCGTCGCCGGGGCGGGCGACGTGGTGGTGCTGGCCGGCAAGGGGCATGAGACCTATCAGGAAATCAGGGGAATCAAGTATCCCTTCGACGAAAAGGTCGTCGTCAAGGAACTGCTGGAAGAAATGTAAGGGGGAGCACGAAAGATGCAGCGTCTGATCTGGGCAGTCATCCTGTCCTTCGCCATTGCCAACATCCTGGGCCCGGTATTTATTCCCTGGCTGCGAAAGAAAAAGTTCGGGCAGACCGAGTATGACCTGGGGCCGCAGAGTCATAAGGTCAAGCAGGGTACGCCCACGATGGGCGGCGTGATCTTCGCCATCCCGATGGTGCTGGTGCCGCTGGTGCTCGCCTTCCCGGAAAAGCGCTGGGATTTCCTGCCCATCGCGCTTTTGTGTACGCTGGGCTTCGGCCTGATCGGCTTTGCGGACGACTACATCAAGATCAGCAAGAAGCGCTCGCTGGGCCTGACGCCCATGCAGAAGATCGTGCCGCAGTTCGTGATCTCGCTGGCGCTGGCGCTGTGGGCGTACCTGAGCCCCGAGGTGGGCAGCAAGCTGATCGTGCCCTTCACGAATATCGAGTGGGATCTGGGCTGGCTGTACGTGCCGGTCATGGTGTTCATCCTGGTGGGCACGGTCAACAGCGCCAACCTGCTCGACGGCATCGACGGACTGCTCAGCGGCTGCTCGCTGATCGACTTCGGCACGATGGCGCTGATCTGCATGTCGCTGGCGGCAGGCGCGCCGGACGCGGGCAACTATAAAAACCTCATGGTGTTCTGCGGCGCGGCGGCGGGCGCGGTGATGGGCTTTCTGCGCTTCAATTCCTACCCCGCCAGCGTATTCATGGGGGACACCGGCTCCTTCACGATCGGCGGCGCGCTGGTCGCGGTGTGCATGCTAACCCGGCTGAGCCTGATCCTGCCGATCATCGCGCTGGCCATGCTGGCCTCGAGCGTGTCGGACATCATCCAGGTGGGCTATTTCAAGTACACAAAGAAGAAGACCGGCACCGGCAAGCGGGTCTTCCGCATGGCGCCGCTTCACCACCACTTCGAGCTGGGCGGCATGCCCGAAACGCGCATCGTGGCGATGTACATGATTGTGACGACGATTTTGTGCCTGCTGACGCTGACCATGTTCGCGTAAGGCGGGTAGGGAGGCAGTATGAAAAGGTATCTTGTGGTCGGCATGGCGCGAAGCGGGGTTGCCGCGGCGCTGCTGCTGGCGAAAAAGGGCTTCCAGGTGCGGATTAACGACTCGAAGCCGCTCGGCGAGCTGGGCGAGGCGCTCGACTGCCTGAAGGGGTATGAGAACGTCGAGTGGAGGCTGGGCATGCCGGCGGTCGAGGCGATGGACGGCGTGGACGAGATGATCGTCAGCCCGGGCATCAGCGTGGAGAGCGCGCCGGTGAAGGCGGCCGGGGAAAGGGGCATTGCCGTCACGGGCGAGCTGGAGCTGGGCTACCGCATGACGCGCGGCGACCTGCTGGCCATCACCGGCACCAACGGCAAGACCACGACCACCACCCTGCTGGGCGAAATCATGAAAAACGCCGGGAAAACCACACACGTCGTGGGAAATATCGGCGTTCCGTATACCTCGGTGGCGTTCGACTCGAGGGACGAGGACGTGACCGTGTGCGAGGTGTCCTCGTTCCAGATGGAGACCGCGCGCGAGTTTCACCCGGTCATCTCCGCGATACTGAACCTGACGCCCGACCACCTGAACCGCCACCACACGATGGAAAACTACCTGGCGATGAAAAAGCGGGTGTTCGCGAACCAGGCGGGCGAGCGCGAGTGGCTGGTGCTCAACTACGACGACCCGGCGCTGCGCCCGGCGGCCGAGGAGGCGAAGTGCCGCGTGGCCTGGTTCTCGAGGAAGCAGGTGCCGCCCTGCGGCGCGTTCGTGAAGGACGGCGCGATGGTCTTCGGCACGAAGGACGAGTATCGAACCGTCTGCGAGGCGGCCGAAATCTGCATCCCCGGGCCGCACAACCTGGAAAACGCGATGGCCGCGGCGGTCATGGCGCTGCTGTACGGCGTGCCCGTGCCGGTCATCCGGCATACCCTGCGCACCTTCCAGGGGGTGGAGCACCGCATCGAGTTCGTGCGCGAGGTCAGCGGTGTGCGCTTTATCAACGACTCCAAGGGCACCAACGCCGACTCCACCATCAAGGCGGTGCAGACCATGACCCGGCCGACCGTGCTGATACTGGGCGGCTCCGACAAGCATGTGGACTTCACCGAGCTGTGCGCGGTCATCCGGGACAGCGGCATGATTCGCCGCGTCGTGCTCATCGGCGACACGGCCGCTCAGCTGGCCGAAACGCTGGACAAGGTGGGCTATACCGCCTACGAGCACTGCGGCTACGACTTCAGGGCGGCGGTTGAGCACGCCTACGACCTGGCGAGGGCGGGGGAGAACGTGCTCCTGTCCCCGGCCTGCGCGAGCTTTGACATGTTCTCCGACTATGAGGAGCGCGGCCGCGTCTTCAAGGCGCTGGCGCGCGAGCTGCCCGAGAAGGCGTGACGAACGGCCTTCTTCGCGGGGCTAAAGCAAAACGCGGCCATTGCGACCGCGGCGTGATCATTACCTTCCTTCTCCTTTTGACGGTCGGGCTGGTCGTGCTCTATGCCGCCAGCTACTACAACGCGCAGGACAAGGGCAGTCCGCTGTCCGAGGTGCTCAGCCAGCTGATGGGAATCGGCCTGGGCGCGGCGGGCATGGCGGTCGCGCTGCGCATCGACTATCGAGTTTTACAGAAGCCTTTGTTCAGCAGTACCTTACTCTGCGCGAGTATCGTACTGCTGATTCTGGTTGCAATTCCCGGAATCGGGCAGTTTCTCAACGGCTCGAGGCGCTGGCTCAAGCTGGGGCCGGTCAGCTTCCAGCCGTCCGAGATCGCCAAGTACGCCTGTATCCTGTTCCTTGCGCGCATCCTCAGCCAGGAAAAGCGGGACGTGACCCGCTTCTGGAGCGGGCTTGTGCCGGTGTTCATCATGCCGGCGCTGCTCTTCGCGCTCATTCTCCTGCAGCCCAACCTGTCCACGGCGGGCAGCATACTGATCGTGGCGGGCGTGATGGTCACGCTGGCCGGCGCGAGGTGGAAGCATCTGGGGCTGACCGGTGTGTGCGGACTGTGCCTGGGCGCGTTCTACGCATGGTCTGCGCCCTACCGGCGGGCGCGGCTCCTCTCCTTCACCAACCCCTTCGCCAGGATGAGCAAGGAGGGCTATCAGCTCTCGCAGTCGCTGCTGGCCTTCGGCTCGGGCGGGCTGTTCGGCATGGGACTGGGCAGGGGACGGCAGAAGTACGCCTTTTTGCCCTATCCGGAGTCGGACTTCATCTTCGCCGTGGTGGGCGAGGATCTGGGACTGATCGGCTGCGCGTCCATTGTGCTGCTGTTCGCGGCGTTCGTGTTCTTCGGGCTGCGGGTGGCGCTGAGGTGCGAGGATCGCTTCGGCAGTCTGCTGGCCGGCGGAATTACCTCGATGATCGGCGTGCAGGCGGTGATGAACGTGGCCGTCGTTACCGGCATGATGCCCACCACCGGACTGCCCCTGCCCTTTTTCAGCTCAGGCGGCACGTCCATCGCCGTGCTCATGTGCGCCGTCGGCCTGCTGCTCAACGTGTCGAGAGGGGGAACGCTGGGGAGGCCGCTGGGGAGGCCGCTGGGGAGGCCGCCTTTCTGAGAAAGGCGCCTCCCCAGACCTCACCCGGAAAGCACTTTGATCCGCGTAACAGCAGATCATGCAGAAGGGTTATCACCCCGAATGGGGTGTGGTCTTTGTTCTCGGAGCAATGCTGCTTACAGGCATAGAAAAGCGTCGCGGTACAGTGATGCTTTCAGTATCGGCACGTACATCCTGACAGAACCGGCGGCAGCAAGTGGGCGCAGGCTCAGCCTGCCGGCAGTAAGTGTGATCCGGGAGAGCAGTAGAGAGGAATTCGGTCTGGAAAGAGTGCGTCGGCAATGCCGACCTGTGATTTCCGGAAAAGTTCCGGAAATCCGCAGACCCTGAGGGCTTCAATTTATGGCGCTCAGGGTCGTCGACAGAACCGGCGGCAGCAAGTGGCTGTCGGCCCTGCCGACCGGTAGAAACCGGGACAGACACGCCTGCATATTCTGCTATTGTGGTTCAAGCGGAAGATGGAGGTGTGCCATGTGAACGTTTTTTCTATCGCGGGCGGCCGTCGGCTGCGCGGCGAGGTGACGATCGGCGGGGCGAAAAACGCGCTTCTGCCGATACTGGCCGCGACGATGCTGACGGGCGGCGAGGTGATACTGGATAACTGCGCGCGGCTGAGCGACTGTGAAAACATGCTCAGGATTCTGCGCACGCTGGGCTGCGCGGTCGAGCGGCAGGGCGGGAGCGTGTGCGTGGATTCGCGCGGGGCGCGGGGCTGGGAGATGTCCGAGTCGCTGTCCAAGCAGCTGCGGTCGTCGATTTTCATGCTGGGGCCGATATTGGGCCGTTTCCGGAAGGCCTCGGTTACATACCCGGGCGGCTGCGAAATCGGCCTGCGCCCGATCGACCTGCACCTGAAGGGACTGCGGGCGCTGGGCGTGGAGATACACGAGGCGCGGGGACGCATCCTGTGCGACGGCAGCAGGCTGCGCGGCGGCGAGGTACAGCTGGACTTTCCGAGCGTGGGCGCGACCGAGAACGTCATGATGGCGGCGGTGCTGGCCCCGGGGGAGACGGTGATCTCAAACGCCGCGCGGGAGCCGGAGATCGTCGATTTGCAGAACTTCCTGTGCGCGATGGGCGCGAGGGTGCGCGGCGCGGGGCAGGACGTGATCGTCATCGAGGGCGTGAAGCGGCTGCACGGCGCGCGCTACGCCATCATGCCCGACCGGATTGTGGCCGGCACACTGCTGGTCGCCGCCGCCATCACGCACGGCGAGGTCTGCCTGAAAAACGCCCGGCCGGACGACATGCGCGCCGTGCTGGACAAACTGAGTCAGGCGGGATGCCTGATCGAGAGCGGCGCGGACTTCATACGCCTTTCGGCCGAGGGGCGCACGCTCAGGGCGATAAACCTGTCCACGCAGCCATACCCCGGCTTTCCGACCGACATGCAGGCGCAGCTGATGGCGCTGTGTACGGTGGCCGAGGGCACGTCGCTGATCGTGGAGAACGTGTTCGAAAACCGATTCGCGCACGCGGCGCAGCTTCGGCGGATGGGCGCGGACATACTGGTGCACCAGCGGGCTGCGATTGTGCGCGGAGGCGGCCTGAGCGGGGCGCGGGTGGAGGCGCGCGACCTTCGCGGCGGGGCGGCGCTCGTGCTGGCGGCGCTGGCGGCCGAGGGAGAGAGCCGGGTGGAGCGCGTCGAGCTGATTGACAGGGGCTATGAGGCGCTGGAGACGACGCTTGCGGATCTGGGCGCGTCGATCCGGCGCGAGGAACAGACGGGGGAGGAAGAAGGATGAACCATCGACCGTACGACGGGCGGTACGCGCAGCCTGTGCGCGTTCGGGGCAGGCAGCGACGCAGGGGACGCGGCTTTCTGCTGCTCGTGCTCGTGCTGGCCGTTACGGCGCTGCTGCTGAAAAGCCGGGTGTTCGTGCTCAAAGAGGTGAACGTGCAGGGCAGACAGAGACTGAGTGTTGGCGAGGTCATGGAGATGGCCGGACTTAGCTATGGCGAGAGCATTTTCTCGATCAGTCAGCGGCAGGTGGAGGAGCGTCTTTCCGGCGAGATTTCGGTCGAATTTCTCGGCTTTGAGAAGACTATGCCGGACACTGTGAGCCTGACGATTCGGGAGCGACAGGCGCTGGCCTGCGTACACTGCGGCGGCGAATACCTGCTCATCGACGAAACCGGCTATATCATGAGCCGCCAGGAGAGCTATCCGGACGGCGAGGTGCTGCTGGTCAGCGGCATGGATGCGTATGTTGACCGGCAGGGAAAACGCGTGGAAAGCAGTCAGAACGGCCGGCGAGAGGTCATGAAGCAGGTGATTGAGGCGCTTCAGCAGAAGGAAATGCTCGCGCTGGTGTCCGAGCTGAACGTGGCGAACCTCGACAGGGTGTATCTGGTGTCGGTCAGCGGCGTGCAGGTGGTGCTGGGCGATGCGCAGGATCTGGCGGAAAAGCTCGAGTGGATGCGCGCGGTGCTCGCTGAACTGACCCGACAGGGCGTGATGCGCGGCGTGCTGGACGTATCGACCGGGAAAAACGCGGTGTATGCTGATCGATAGGGGGAGTATCATAC
>CAKUFB010000031.1 GCA_934647145.1 uncultured Clostridia bacterium | reverse complement strand
CCCCCCCCCCCCCCCCCCCCCCCCCCCCCCCCCCCGGCGGGGGGGCGCCCCCCCCCGGCGGGAGGATTTACCACTTGGTCCACTCCAGGCAATAGTAGGTATTGCCTGCACGATTGGCGCACCAGATGTACCAGGAGACCGCCCTGTCCTGCCGGTTTGCGTAGTTCAGCACGGCGTTGCTGAGATCCTCCCAGTCGAGACCTGCCTGTCGCGTCATCGCGTAAAAGACGCGCTGGTTCTGATTTCTGCGGGCGACAAAGGCAGCCTGAGCCATTTTGCCCAGACTGGAAAACGCCGTGCTCTCGCGGGCGTAGTACCAGAGGGAAGGATCGGTCGTGTCGCTGACCGGGGCCACGCAGCGCGCCTCGTCCCAGGTATAGTCGCACAGATCGCGTCCGGCGTTCATATAGGCGTAGTGCCAGCCGTCGCCGTTCTCCACGTCGTCGCAGGTCGTGTCCACGATGTACCATTTGCCGTTCAGGCGCACCACGTTCCAGTCGTGCAGCTCGCCGTTACCGTCCGCGCCGCTCTGCTTGCGCACCTCGAGCCCGGCCAGCGTCGCCAGCAGCCGAAACGCGTCCGAGTAGCCCTGGCAGTTGGCCTCGCCGTCCACCAGCGCGCCGACCGCGCCGCACACCCGGGGCAGGGTCGGGCGTTCCTCGGGCATGGCCTTGTAGTTGACGTGCGCGCACAGCCAGTCGTGCAGGTAGCGCACGGTGTCGTAGTCGGAGGTAAACGGGCACTCGTTCACGATCTGCCGGGCAATCTGCGCGGCCTCCAGCATCTCGCCGGTCAGGTCATTCTCGGTGTGCGTGAGGAAGGCGCTCAGTATGCGCGTGCCGGGGTAGTACTCGTACTCCACCGTGATCCGGTCGCCCGTGTACCAGATGGTCGCGCGGTACTGCCCGGCCAGATCGCGCAGCGTCTCCGGGAAGGATACGTCGTACGGGTTATAGGAGGGCGTGTTTGTCAGGTAAAACTCGATCTTCTCGGGGCAGAACTGCGTCTGCGCGACCAGGTACTCGACCGCGTCGGTCAGGCGGTCAAAGCGCGGCAGGCTGTCCGCCCGGGCAGGCAGTGTCAGCGCCATCAGCGTCAGCAGAACCAGCAGGAGCGACAGGAGCTTTTTCATCTGGAGGCCTTCCTTTCGTTTACAGGATGAAGCCGCTTACCAGCGCGGCGGCCGCTGCGGCCAGCGCGACCACGATCAGCGGACAGTTGAAGTAGGCCAGCGCGACCGCGGCCGCCGTGCCCACGACCGACGCGGCGACGCTGCCGGTCGAGTAGAAGATGGCGGGCAGGGTCATGGCGCTGAGCACCGCGTAGGGGATGTAGTACAGGAAGCTGCGGAAGAAGCGCGAGCGGATCTTCCGGCGGAACAGCGTGAAGGGAATCATGCGGATCAGGTAGGTTACCCCAGCCATGACGATCATCTGCAGCGCGACATTCATGCCTCTTTTTCCTCCTCGAAGCGCAGCGGGAACAGCGCCGCGCCCAGCGCAGCCGCGGCGACCGCGCTGATGATGATCACAAAGCCGCCCGACACGGCGGGCAGCAGGAAGTGAAACCCCGTGCTGAACAGCGCCGCGGCCAGCACAACCGCCAGCACGCTGCGCATTTTCCGCGCCGGCGGAATGATGATGGCCAGGAACATGCCGTAGAGCACGATGCCCATCGCGTCGATGATGGCCGCGGGAAGCAGCTCGCCTGCCGCCGCGCCCAGCGCCGTGCCCGCCGTCCAGCCCAGAAACGACACGAGAATCAGGCCGTACATGTACGCAGGGGCCAGCAGCCCCTCCTGCGCCGCGGCCACGGCGAAGATCTCGTCGGTGATGCCGAAGGAAGCGGCCATGCGGTGGAGGGTGTTGAACGAGGAATCCAGCTTCTGGGACAGCGACATGGCCATCAGCGCGTATCGCAGGTTGATCACCAGCTGGGTCAGCGCCATTTCAACCAGCGTGCCGCCCGATGCGATGATCGCGACGCCCGCCGCCTGCCCGGCCGAGGTCAGGTTGGTCATGGAGATGAGTACCGACGTCATCGCCGACAGGCCCGACTTGACCGCCAGTATGCCAAACCCGAAGGATACCGACAGATAGCCCAGGCAGATCGGAACACCCTGCCGCATGCCCTTGAGGAAACCTCTGTTCACGGGGAAATGACTTCCTTTCACGAATGTACTTCCTTTACGTACATTCATTATACGCCTCCCAGCACGAAGAGTCAACGAACCTGAGGGAAAATGCGCATTGACGGGCGTGATCACCCTGAAACGCAAGAGAAGTAAGCATGTGAATTTTACGAAAATACAACGGAATTAGATGTAAAGGAACAGGCGGCGCGTCGTCAACCGGCGCGCCGCCTGTGTTTCCGGGTACGTATCCTGCGGGCAGGCTCTGCAGGGAGATCGCGCGATGGGGCGCGGTCTTGCCGGATGGGGAAAAGCATGGTATAATACAGGAGAAGAGCTGCGCATCGTCCCTGTTCGGCGGAAGCGGGCGCTTTCCGGGAGCGAACGGGAGGGGCCGTTTTATTCCGCGGCATGCGGGCGGACAAACCGCGCCAGGCGGGGCAGCTGGCTCAGCAGCACGCACATCATGGCCGCGTCGATCGGGTACTGAATCAGGTTCTTGAGCGCGCGCAGGGGCAGTATGGCGAAGAAGGCCTTGCCGTAGAAGATCTGGAGCCACAGCGTGTTCAGGCACAGGTTGGTGATCAGCACCACCAGCGCCTGGGCGAGCAGCGTGCGCTTCCAGGAGAAGGGCCGCTCGTAGAGCAGCAGGCCGTAGATCAGGCCGTTGACCATCGCGCTGAGCGTGAAGCCCGGGTTGAACGGGCCGGTGGGGCGCACCAGCCAGCCCAGCAGGTCGGCCGCCGCGCCCGACAGCACGCCCGCCGCCGGGCCGAACAGCGCGCTGACGGCCACGTGAACCAGGTAGTCCAGCGAGATGCGAAGGGTCGGAGTCACCTGAATGCTGACCACCAGCTTGAGCGCCACCTGAAGCCCGGTCAGGCAGGCCACTGCGACCAGCGTGCGGATGCTGGCCAGACGGCGCAGCGAAGAGCGGATACTGTTCATGCAAGATCCCTCCCAAGACGTGTTTTTGTTCGAACGGACGCGTGATTTCACGAATGTTTTCATAAAGAATGACTGAAGCGTTCGACATCTATAGCATACCATGTCCGTGTTAACTGCGAAAGACTGAAAAGGAGATTCTGTATGGCCGGAAAGAAAAGACATTATCGAATCCTGAGCGTGGATCCGTGGCTCAGGCCCTACGAGCAGGCCATCGACGCGCGAATGGCGCGCTATCAGGCGAAAAGGACGCGCCTGGTGGGCGAGGGGGGCGACCTTTCCGCCTTTGCCAACGGACATCTGTATTACGGAATTCACCGGACGGAGGGCGGCTGGGTGTACCGCGAATGGGCGCCCGGCGCGGAGGAAATGCACTTCTTCGGCGACTTCAACGGCTGGAACCGGACGTCGCACCCGATGAAGCGCCTGGAGAACGGAGGCTGGGAGATCGAGCTGCCCGGGCGGGACGCGCTTCATGAGGGGCAGCGGGTGCTGGTGCAGGTCACGCGCGCGGGAAAGCGCCTCGACCGCATTCCGGCCTACATCCGCCGCGTGGAGCAGGACAAGGCCACCTTCCAGTTCAACGGCGTGGTGACGGAGGAGGGCAAATACGTCTGGCACGACGAAAAGCGCGCCAAAACCCGCCCCTCGCCCCTGCTGATCTACGAGTGCCACATCGGCATGGCGCGCGAGGACGGGAGGATCGGCTCCTACGACGACTTCATCGAGAACGTGCTGCCCCGGATCAAAAAGGACGGCTACAACACCGTGCAGCTCATGGCGGTGCAGGAGCACCCGTACTACGCCTCCTTCGGGTATCAGGTCACGAACCTGTTCGCCGCCTCCTCCTGGTACGGCGAGCCGGACGGCCTGAAACGGCTGATCGACGCGGCGCACGGCATGGGCCTTCGGGTGCTTCTCGACCTGGTACACTCGCACACCGCGCTCAACGAGCGGGAGGGCGTCAGCAACTTCGACGGCAGCGGCGCGTGCTACTGCAGGGGGACGCATCCGGCCTGGGGCAGCGCGCTGTTTGACTATGGCCGGGACGAGGTGATTCACTTCCTGCTCAGCAACATCAAGTTCTGGCTGGAGGAATACCACTTCGACGGGTTCCGGTTCGACGGCGTGACCAGCATGCTGTATTTCGATCACGGGCTGGAGCGGGTGTTCGGCAGCTACGACGACTACTTCACGCCCAACCTGAATCAGGACGCGATGACCTACCTTCAGCTGGCCACCGAGCTGATGCACGCCGTGAACCCGAACGCCGTGGCCATCTGCGAGGAGATGAGCGGCATGCCCGGCATGTGCCTGCCCATTTCCTGGGGCGGCGCGGGGTTTGACTACCGGCTGAACATGGGCGTGCCCGATCTGTGGATCAGGCTCATCAAGGAGGTGCCCGATCAGGACTGGGATCTGGGCAGGCTGTGGTACGAGCTGACCACCCGCCGCCCGGGCGAGAAGACCGTGGGCTACGCCGAGTCGCACGACCAGGCGCTGGTGGGCGACAAGACCATCATTTTCCGGCTGATCGACGCGCAGATGTACGAGGGCATGAACCGCGCCTGCCACTCGCCCGAAATCGACCGGGGCGTCGCGCTGCACAAGATGATTCGCCTGATCACGCTGACCTTGGCCGGGGACGCGTACCTCAACTTCATGGGCAACGAGTTCGGCCACCCGGAATGGATCGATTTCCCGCGCGAGGGCAACGGCTGGAGCGGCCAGTACGCGCGCAGGCAGTGGTCGCTGGCCGAGAACGGCTTCCTCAAGTACGAGCAGCTGGGCGACTTCGACAAGGCGATGCTGACCCTCGTCAAGCGGGAGAAGGTGCTCTCCGACCGCGAGGCGAAAAACCTGTGGATGGATCGGACGCGCAAGGTCATGGTCTACGAGCGGGGCGGGGTGGTGTTCCTGTTCAACTTCCACCCGGAGGCCTCCTGGCCCGATTTCGAGGTCAGAAACCTGGACGCGGGTGACTACCGCGCCGCGCTCGACACCGACGAGGCGCGCTTCGGCGGGTTTGGCCGGGTGGAGGAGGGGCGGGTCTATACCGCCGCGCCCTGTCAGGCCAAATGCGGCTTTACGATCTACCTGCCCGCGCGGACGGCCATCGCGTTGGTTCACGTAAAATAACTAAGAATTACAATAAGGGCGTGCTCATGCGGTTGAAACGCGGCGTAAACTGTGGTATGATGACAATATTCTAATAACTCGGGGGGCTCAGCATGTCTGGACACAATAAATGGACGACCATCAAGCATAAGAAGGAAAAGACCGACGCGCAGAAGGGCAAGATCTTTACCAAGATCGGCCGCGAAATCGCCATCGCCGTGCGCGAGGGCGGCGGCGCCGATCCGGCCACCAACGGCAAGCTGCGCGACGTGATCGCCAAGGCCAAGGCCAACAACATGCCCAACGACAACATCAAGCGCTCGATCGCCAAGGCGGCGGGCGAGGCCAGCGGCGCGAACTACAAGTACGTCACCTACGAGGGCTACGCCGACGGCGGCATCGCCGTGATCGTGGACATCGTGACCGACAACGTGAACCGTACCGCGTCCGAGGTGCGCCACCTGTTCGACAAGTTCGGCAAGGGTCTGGGCGCGACCGGCTGCGTCAGCTGGAAGTTCGAGCACAAGGGCGTGATCGAAATCGACAACAGCAAGGGCCTGGACGAGGACGAGCTGATGATGATGGCGCTGGACGCCGGCGCGGACGACGTGGAGGTGGGCGACGGCGTGGCCGTGGTCTACACCGCGCCCGACAGCTTCTCCGAGGTGCGCGAGAACCTCGAGGCGGCCGGCTGCACCTTCCTGGCGGCCGATCGCAAGATGGTGCCCACCACCACCACCGAGATCACCGATCCCGAGCTGGCGGCCAGGATTCAGCGCCTGATCGACGAGCTGGAGGACTACGACGACACCGAGGCGGTCTATCACGACGCCGAGCTGCCGGAGGAAGAAGAGGAAGACTGAGCCATGAGCGATGCGCGGCCGATCGGCGTATTTGACTCCGGCGTGGGCGGCGTGAGCGTGCTGCGCGAGCTGGTGCGCCTGCTGCCGCGCGAACGCTTTATCTACTACGGCGACAACAAAAACGCGCCCTACGGCACCCGCAGCGAGGAGGAAATCCGCGCGCTGTCGCTGGACGTGGCGAAATGGCTGCTGAGCAGGGACGTAAAGGCCATGCTGGTGGCCTGCAACACCGCCACCTCCGCCGCGATACAGACCCTGCGCGAGCGGCTCAGCATACCGGTCGTGGGCATGGAGCCCGCGCTCAAGCCGGCCTATGAGCTGCACGCCGACGGAAAGATTCTGGTGCTGGCCACGCCCGCCACGCTTCGTCAGGCCAAGTTTCGCCGGCTCTACGAGCGCTACGGGGAGCACGCGGTCGCGCTGCCCTGCCCGGAGCTGGTCGAGTTTGTGGAGAGCGGCCGGTGCGAGGGCGCCGAGATCGACGCCTATCTCGCGCGCCGGTTCGCCGATGTTCAGGGGGAAAAGCTGGCTGCGGCCGTGCTGGGCTGCACGCATTTCAGCTTTCTGAAAAAGGCGCTCGGCAGGGCGCTGCCCGGCGTGCCGCTGCTCGACGGCAACGAGGGCTCCGCGCGCCGGCTCGAGTACCTGCTGCGCGAAAACGGCACGCTCCGCGAGGCGGGCGAGGGCTCGGTCGAGTTTTTCACCAGCGGCGACGAGGCGGTGTTCCTGCCGCTGATGCGCCGGCTGTTCGCCGCGCGGTAAAGGCATATCGAAAAGAGAGGCTCTGTGCAAAGGCATTGGGCTTCTCTTTTTCTTAACCTGAATCGGGCCGTTTTCGGCGCAAAAAGCGCGTCTAGGAGGACAGAATCAGGCGCTTTTCAGGCAAGGAGGAATGGCATGCGGATACGCGTGAGTCCGGGGCGCGAGCGGGTGGTCGCGATGATCCTGGGGGGGTTGCTGGGCGTGCTGTTTCTGGGAAGCGCGGCGCTGTGGTACGCGCCCGCGGAGCAAAGCGAGTGTGTGCGGGAAACGGCGGCGCTCGAGGACTGGTACGTGCGCGGGGGACGGGTTCGCGAGGCGGTGTTGCGGCTGTCAGGCGGCGAAAAGCGGCGCGTAGACGGCTCCTGCGTCACGCAGGAGATGCTGGAGGCGCTTGAGAGCCTTCACCCGGGCGACGAGGTGAGATTGCTGCTGCACCCGCGCAGCCGCCTGGTGATGGAGCTCGCCTTGGAGGGCAGGACGCTCCTGCGCTATGCTCAGGCATGCGACGCGCTGCGCGGGCGGGCGAGGGGATATGGCCTGCTGGGGGCGATCTGTCTGCTGGGAGCCGCCTATGCACTGGCGGTCGGCCGGGCAGGCTGAGCCTGCACCCACCTGCTGCCGGCAGGGCAGGCTGAGCCTGCACCCACTTGCTACCGCGGGATAGCACGCGAACCCAGCCGCCATAAATTGGAGCGGCTGGGTTCTTCGAATCCGCAAGAAACTCTTGCGGATTGCGGGTCGGGGCTGCCGGCTGCCATCTGCTGCTGCTGCCCAGTAGCGCGCGAAGCCGGGAGCTCCCATCTATGGCTCCCGAGTTCTGCGGTTGTGAACCCCGCCGCCCGCGCCGCGGGTGCCTCTCATTTCAGGGGAGAAATGGATAGGCGCGGTCAAGGCGCACCTGAAAAGACGTTTCAGCTTGTCAAAAAAGGTTTTTACAGGCAGAAACCTCCTGTTGCCCTTTATGCTGCAACAGGAGGTCTCTTTTTTCATTGGCCGTTTTTCGGGGGATCGTCCATTTCCGGAGGGGCGTGCTTTTGCGGAATCAGTACTTGATGACCGCGTAGCCGCGCGGCAGCAGGCTGATCGAGAGGCCGTTTTCGGTCTGCTTCCAGGCGGTGCCGTACTCGAGCAGCTCGCAGGCGGTTTCCTCGGCGAAGGCGGGCAGCTCGACCTGGGCGGCAAGGGGCTCGTCGGCGGTGTTGACCAGCACGGCGATGCGCTCGTCGCCCGCGGTGCGGGTGAAGGCGGCCAGGCGGTCGGGCCGGGTGGTGGTCAGCCAGGCGGTGTCGCCCTCCTGCAGCGCGGTCTGAGTGTGCCTGAGCTCGTTGAGCAGGCAGAGAAGCTCCATGCGCTGCTGACCCTTTTCGGTGAGCGCGCCGCTCCAGTCGATGAAGTTGCGGCCGTGGAAGCGGTTGGCGAAGATGTTGTGCTTGGCCGTGTCGCAGACCTCATAGCCGTTGTAGACGAAGGGCATGCCGTCCAGGGTGTAGTTGACGACCAGCGCGGCCTCCACGCCCTTCGTGCCCAGGCGGGTTTCCAGGCGCTTGTCGTAGCTCTCGTTGGCCACGTCGTGGGTGTCGATGAAGCGGATGACCTGGCCGCCCATGGGCAGCTGGTCGTGCATCTCCGTCCAGCGGGCGACCATGTCCCGCACACTGCCCTCGCCGCTGAGCGCCTTCTCCAGCACGCTCTGCCAGCCGAACTCGTAGTTCAGGTCGAACGCGCGCAGCAGGTATTCCGGCTTCATGCCCTCGTTGAGCAGGAACACGTCGGGCTTGAGCGCCTCGATGCGGCGGCGGCCCTCCTCCCAGAAGTCCAGCGGCACGCCGTCGCCCACGTCGCAGCGGTAGCCGTCCACGTCGAACTCGCGGATGAAGTACTCCATGTTGCTCCACAGGTACTCGCGCAGCGCGGGGCTCTCGTAGTTGAGCAGCGGGAAGCACCAGGGGCCGTTTTTGACCGAGCCGTCCTCGGCCAGCTGCATGTACTCCGGATGGCTGTCCAGGAAGACCGGGCTGGGGCCGCAGTGCAGGTACACCAGGTCAAGGATCACCTTCATGCCCAGCGAGTGCGCCTTATTCACGAAGCAGGTCAGCGCCGCGTCGTCGCCGTACTCGGGGTCGATCTGGAAGAAGTCGGCCATGCGGTAGGGGTTCATCGGGTTGTTGCAGCCGCTGGCCTTCTGGCGGGCGCTCCAGAACTCCTCGCGCGGGTCGTCGTCGGCCAGCGTGATCGGGCACAGATAGACGATATCGAATCCCAGCGCGGCGATGCTGGGCAGCAGGCGGGCGGCCGCGTCCAGCGTGCCTTCGGGGGTGAAGGGGCGCAGGAAGAGCTGGTACATCGAGCTCTTCCTGATGAAATCGGGCGATTTGCGGGCAGGCTGATTCATGAGAACACGCTCCTTTGAGTGAATTGCTGCATTGATTGTATCATACCCGCCCGAAAGCGGCGGAAAACGGGCCTGAATTTTCATATCGCGAAATTCGCGGACAGTGTGCGCGAACTACGGACATGCTCAGCAGGTCACGTAATTCAGTATGCTCAGCACGGAAATCGTCAGCAGCGCGATCTGCGCCGCCGTGACGCGCCAGGAGAAGGGGGCATCCGGCGCGGCCTCGTGGTGCGCCATGGCCAGCAGGGTGGGGAACAGGAGGGGGACGAAGTACCGCCCCTGCACGCCCTCGACCACATGAAAGCCGACCTGCGTCCACTGCAGGTATTCCCCGGTGAAGATGACCAGCGCGCTTAGCAGCGAACAGGCCAGCAGCACCCGCCGCGCGCGGGGATACTCGCCCAGTGCTCCGTCGCGCGAGCAGGTATAGCCCAGCAGCGCGTACTGCGCGAAGGTGAAGATACCGGGCAGGCCGACGGTGAGGTACAGGAAGGAGGACATGGAGCTGTTGACGTAGAACTCGCCCTTTTCCACCAGCGTGCGGGTCAGGCAGCGCAGGTATTCAAGCGGGTCGGAGAGGATCCCCAGCAGCTGCCTGTGCAGGCTCACGTCCACGCCCTGGCGCTTGGCCGTGGTCATGTCCTGACCAAGCAGCATCGGCCCCAGCCAGACGAGCGCCAGCGCGACGGAGCAGCCATAGGCGATCAGCAGCGTGCGCCGCCTGCTTCCGCCAAAGCGGTCGGCAGGCAGAAAGGCGAAGGGCAGGATGAAGACGAAATACAGCGGCTTGACGGACAGGGTGAGCACGCACAAAAGGATCAGAAGCGCCCTTTCGCGGAGGGTCATCGGCGCTTTCCGTTTCAGCAGGCAGACAAAGAGCGTCACGTCCGCCGCGAGCACCGCGAACACCAGACCGTCTGCCGACAGCGAAATGGCTTCCTGCAGGAACATTGGCGTGAGCGAGATCGCGATCAGGAGGTTTTTGCCGACGGGGAGCTTGCGGACGCACTGAAAGAGTATCGCGCAAACCGTCGCCAGGGAGAAGAGCCGGCCGGCCGCGCCCAGGAGGTACAGCCTGTCCGTGAACAGCCGGGCGACGCGGATGCCGAGTGCCTGCGGGAGGTAGTTGAGCGGGGAGTAAAAGACCGTGGTGGCGATGTCCCAGGGCTGGGGCTGTGACCAGTCCAGGCGCGTGTCCCGAATCAGCGCGCGCCAGCCGTCGGCGGTCAGCGGAACCGGGGTGTCGCAGCGGAAGCCCGTCGGGAGCTGCACGATGCGCCTGTATACCTGGCCGTCGGACAGGGCGAAGGCGCGGACGGTGTGCAGACCCTCGTCCGGCACCTGAAAGAGCGGAACGCACACCCAGAACACCAGCGCCATGGGCACAAACGCCAGCAAAAAGCAGACCTCAGGCGGCCACTTGCGCCGCGCGCCCAGGCACACCAGTCCCGCCGCGCACAGAAAAGCGCCGCTGATCCATGCCTTCAGCGAAGTGTCAGAGATATGAACGCCGAAAATCTGCTGCTGCAGATAGTCCGTCGCGGTCAGCACGATGAGAAGGAGCAGCGCCAGAAGGCACAGATTTCCGGTCAGACGCACGGCGCGTTTCATGATCAATAATCCCTCCAGAAAAAAAACATGGACATATTTTATTACGCGTTCCAGTTTTATGCAAGACATATAATGAAAAAGCGGCGCAAAAACGCGCGAGCCTCGGCTGTGAGACCCGCGCGGTACGCTTCAGCACAGGTGCGCAGAGCCGCGGGAGAGCACCTCGTAGAGGCAGTCGTCCTCCGCGCCGAAGGAGGCCTGCTCCACGTCGCGCAGGGCGATGGTCTCGCTGACCGGGTTCTCGCCGAAAAAGTCCAGCCGGCCGAGGGTGACGCGCATGTCGTCCAGCCGCTCGACCCTGCCCACGTATTCGTTGTCGGCGGTCCACAGGGTGATGACGCGGCCGCCCTCCTGGGCGTTGCGGCACATGGCGTGCAGGTAGTCCTCGTCCGCGCGCAGGGAGAAGGGAGCGGTGGGCTGCTCGCCGCGGTAGTGCAGCAGCAGGCGCAGGCGCTCGGCGTAGTCGTCCTCGCCGATGGCCATGGTCACGTCGGCCACGCGCACCAGGATGAACCCGTCGTAGCGGCCGAAGGGCGAGACCGAGCGCAGGATGACGTGGCGCGGGTTGAGCGCCTCGACGTAGCCGGCCACGAAGTCGTCCGGGTTTTCCGGGTCGATGAACAGCGAGGCTAGAATATGATGCTCCTGATACAGGCGCAGCTGGCAGACGGTAAAGCTCTCGTTCAATGATCGGCTCAAGATTACACTTCCTCGGGTTTCATAATATAGTAGAACACGCGGCCCATGACGTCGGTGACGCGCACGCAGGGCACGCCCGAGAGCACGGGCAGCTGCAGTACGCCCTTGAGGCGCGGCTGATGCCGGGTGCGGTTGTCATGGGTCATGGCCACGAACACGCCGTCGCGCAGGTAGCCTGTCGACCAGCCGTCCACCGCGTCCAGTCCGGTCAGACTGCGCGCGATCAGGCCGCTTTCCAGCTGGTATTTCTCCAGCGTCACTTCATAGTACGCGATGGCCGGCACGATGGACAGCTCCACCTCGGGACTTCCCTGACTGGGCGGCGCGCTGTAGCGCACGCTGGCACCGATCAGGCGGCGGCGCGAGACCTGCAGCGCGTAGGGGCTGACGTCCACGCCCACGAACCGCCGTCCGTTCAGGTAGGCCGCCTCGAGGGTGGTGCCGCTGCCCGCGAACAGATCCATCACCAGGTCGCCCGGCTTTGAGCAGGACAGGATGATGCGCTCGAGCAGGCGGAGGGGCTTCTGCGTGTCGTAGCCGGTGCGCTGGGGATCCTTCTGCTGCAGGTGGCTCACGTCGTCCCACACGTCGCCCGGATAGGCCGGCTCGTCGTCGTAGTAGGTGTAGATCTTGCCTCCCGAGCGGATGGAGCGATAGACCCGCCCGTCCGCGTCCACATGGCGCTTCATGTGGTTGTGGCGGGCGTCGGTGCGGGAGATGGGCACCGCCTCCAGGTTGAAGTAATACTTCTTGGTCTTGCGGTAGAACAGGATCACGTCGTGCTTGCGGCTGAAGAACCGCCGGGCGCGGCCGCCGCTCTGATACGACCAGATGATCTCGTTGAGGAAGTTCGACTCGCCGAACACCTCATCCATGATCAGGCGCAGCCGGGCGTGCATGCGGAAGTCCACGTGCAGAAACACCACGCCGGTGTCGCACAAAAGATCCCGCGCGCCGATCAGCGCCTCCCGGATCAGGGCCAGGTAGTCCTCCAGCCCCATCTGGTCGTCGTAGGCCTGCTTTTCCAGGCTGCCCACGCCGCTTCGCCATTCCTTTTCACCCACGCGCACCCGCATCGAAAAGACCTGGCCAGTCCCAAAAGGCGGATCCATATAGATCACCTGCGCCTGCCCCGCGTACTGCGAAAGCAGGCCCGGCAGCAGCGCGCGCACGTCGCCAATGCGCATTTCACTCATTTCGCCCGCGCCGCTCTGTTCTTCCTGCCAGATGTCCACTCGTTCCGGTCGCATGGATGCTCACTCCCAAAGTTTTCTTGTTTCTACTTATTATACACGAAAACCTGCGCCGCGTCATCAAAAAAATGCGAATTTCCCAAAAGAAATATTGTGATTCGCGCCGAAACAGAGTATAATGGGGGAGAACGAACGACGGAGGTAGAAAAATATGAGCATGACCCGGCTTCCCGCCTTTCCTCTGATTACGAACGACCCCTATCTGTCCATCTGGTCGGCGGCCGATCGCCCGACCGACGCCGAAACCACCCACTGGGCGGGCGACCGGAAGCCCCTGCGCGGCAGGGCCGTCATCGACGGAACCGCGTATCGCTTTTTGGGTCTGGGCGAAGAAGCGCCGCTTGAGACGACGGACATTCGCGTGACCCCCACCTCCACCCAATACACCCTTGAGGGCGCGGGCGTTCGCATGACGCTGCGGTTTACCGCGCCCCTGCTGCTCAGCGACCCGGACGTGCTGTCCATGCCGGTGAGCTATATTGACATGACGGCCGAGTCGGCCGACGGGCGGGCGCACGAGGTGTCGCTGCGCTTCGACGTGTCCGATAAGCTGTGCTTTAACGGCGAGACGCGCCCCGAGATTCAGTCGGACGGCTATCGCGCCTTCGGCCTGTCCATTGTGTACGCCGGTCAGAAATATCAGAAGCTGCTGTGCCACAGCGCCGACCACATCACCATCGACTGGGGCTACGCCTACCTGGCCGCCGCCGACGGCGTGCGGTATGAGGACGAGTGCCTGCGCGGCGAAAAGAGCGGCGCGGTCGAGGCGGAGAAGCCCCTGAGCTACAGATTGCTGCTGGCCTATGACGACGTGGCCTCGATCAACTACTTCGGCCGGCTGTGCCGCGCCTGGTACGCCCGAAAGGGCGCGACCATACTGAACGCCATCCGCGCCTTCGACGAGCGAAGGGACGAGCTCATGACCGCCTGCCGCGCGCTGGACGAGAAGCTGGAGACGGACGCGCTCAAACGGGGCGGCGAGGACTACCGCGGGATCGTCTGCGCGGCCTATCGCCAGAGCATCTGTGCCCACAAGCTGATCGCCGACGAAAACGGCGAGATGGTTTTCCTGTCCAAGGAAAACGACTCCAACGGCTGCATCGGCACCGTGGACGTGAGCTATCCGTCCATTCCGCTGTACCTGCTGTACAATCCCGAGTTCGTGCGCGCGATGTGCCGCCCGGTGCTGCGCTTCGCCCAGCTGCCGGTGTGGACGTATGACTTCGCCCCGCACGACGTGGGCCGCTATCCGCACGCCATCGGCCAGGTGTACGGCGCGCGCAGCCGGGCGAGCTACCGCGTGGGCGACGGACTGTACCCGCCGTTCTGCCTGTATCCCGCCTCGGCCGACGTGTACGCGTTCGAGAGCCAGATGCCGGTCGAGGAGTGCGGCAACATGCTCATCATGCTCGCCGCCGCCGCCCAGGCCGACGGAGACGACCGCCTGGCGCGCGAATACATGCCGCTGCTGACCCGCTGGGTCAAGTACCTGGTGGAGTTTGGCGAGGATCCGGGCGAGCAGCTGTGTACCGACGACTTCGCCGGGCACCTGGCGCACAACGTGAACCTGTCCGCCAAGGCCATTATGGGCGTGGCCGCCTACGCGCTGCTGCAGAAAAAGGAGGGCGACATCGACCTGGCGGCGCGGATGATGGACAAGGCCCGCGAGATGGCGAAGAGCTGGCTCGCGCGCGCAGACCGCCCCGAGGGCAGCTGCCTGACCTTCGACGGACAGGGCTGGAGCATGAAGTACAACCTGGTCTGGGATAAGGTGCTGGGCCTGAACCTGCTGCCGGAGGAGTTTTACCGGCATGAAACCCGCAGCTACCTGCCGCGCATCCGCACGTACGGATTGCCGCTTGACTCCCGCGAGGACTACACCAAGTCCGACTGGATCCTGTGGACGGCCGCGATGACCGACGAGCAGGAGGTGTTCGACGCGCTCGTCGCCCCGGTGGCGAAATACCTGCGCGAAACGCCCTCCCGCGTGCCCTTCTCCGACTGGTACTTCACCACGAAGGGTAACTACCGCGCCTTCATCGCGCGCAGCGTGCAGGGCGGCCTGTTCATGCCCCTGCTGGCCGAAAAGTGGAAGAAATAGCGAAGGAGTGAATTCCCTTGAAATACGACCAGATCGCCGTGCTGATTCCGGCCTATAAGCCGGACGAGCGGCTCATTACCCTGGTGGACGAACTGCGCGCGGCCGGCTTCACCCGCATTGTGGTGATCGACGACGGCGGCGGTCAGGCCTACCGGCATATCTTCGACGCGCTTGACGGCAAGGCCGACGTGCTGACGCACGAGGTCAACCGCGGCAAGGGCGCGGGCCTGAAGACCGGATTGGAGTACATCCGCAAATGGCCGGGCGTGGGCGTGGTGACCGCCGACTGCGACGGCCAGCATACCCCCGCCGACTGCCGGAAGATCGCCGACGCGCTGCTCGCCGAGCCGGACGCGCTGATTCTGGGCTCGCGCGACAAGCGCCAGATGCCGCCCCGCTCCAAGGCGGGCAACACCCTGACCTGCGGCGTGTTCGCGCTGCTGACCGGCCTGCGCATCTCGGACACCCAGACCGGCCTGCGCGGCCTGCCCGCCTGCGCGCTGGAGCGCTTTTCCAGGCTGGACGGCGACCGGTACGAGTACGAGATCAACATGCTCATCGACGCCAGCCGCATTCCGCTCCCGGTGCGCGAGGTGACGATCGAGACCATCTACATCGACAACAACTCCTCCTCGCACTTCCACGCGATCAGGGACGGCCTGCGCATCTACGCGCTCATGTTCCGGCAGGCGGGCAAGTTCCTGTGCTCCGCCGTGCTGTGTACGCTGCTTGAGTATCTGCTGTACACCGTGATGGTCTACCCGCTGCACATGGACGGCTGGCTCGCCCAGCAGATCGCGCGCGTACTCAGCTCGCCGGTCAACTACTACCTCAACAGAAAGATGGTCTTCGAGAAGAAGCCCAGCGGGCGCACCTTTGCGCTCTACTGCGCGCTGGTCGCGGTCTGCATGGCGGCAAGCAGCGGAGGCATCTGGCTGCTGGAGGCCATTCACCTGCCGCCGGTGCTCTCCAAGGTCATCGTCGACTGCGTGCTGTTCTTCGTCAACTACCGCGTGCAGCGCAACCGCATCTTCAGGTAACGCAGGCCGCGGCGCTCCTCCCCAAAAACACAGCAATCCCGACTGCCCTTCGTGGGGCGGCCGGGATTGCTTGTTTGATGAGGCCGGAAACGCGCCAAAAAGCGCGCGTAACGTGCCGGAATGGAGACCTTAGGGGTCGCGCGCCAGCTGATTGCAGCGATTGACGTACCTTTGCCGGTAGGCAAGGTATTCCTCGCACGGCCCGTCCGGGCAGTCGCCGCAGGAGTCGATCCCGCGCCTGCGGCAGCACGCGGCGAACGGGCACTCGCGGCAGAGCGCGAACACGCGATCGGAGCGGCCGCCCTCGCAGGAAAACGCCTCAAGCGGCAGGTCGACGCCGAATTCCTCCCGGTAAAAGCGCTGCGATTGCTTGCGGAGGGAGTCGTCGCCCGTCCGCGCGGCAAGATAGGTCAGGCAGCGAGCGCAGTCGTGCCCGCAGAAGCAGGGCAGGGAAGCCGGCTTGTCGCTTTGATCGGCACGCATGGGGTATTACCTCCTGTGGATCGGTTTTCAGCGGCCAAAGAGCCAGAGCACGTCCTCTCTTTCGCTCGAGTCGATTTTCCGCAGGAAATCGACTCGCTGACAGGGGGGAAGGGGGTTCGGGGGAGGGGGCGCACAGCGCCCTCTCCCCCGCCCGAGTCGATTTCCGCAGGAAATCGACTC
>CAKUFB010000030.1 GCA_934647145.1 uncultured Clostridia bacterium | reverse complement strand
TTTTCTCCCTATACATAGCCCATAATCCCGCGCACGGACACGTCGCCCGCGTGCAGGATTTTTTCCGTGCCGTCGTCCAGGCGCATGACGAGCGCGCCGTCCTCGCAGAGACCGACTCCGGTCCCCTCATAAGCGACTCCGGTCTGTTCTTCGGCCCGGACGCGTCCGGAGAGCGTCACGCAGCGGGCGCAATAGTCGCCCATGATCGCGTCCATGCCGTTTTTTGCCCAGTTTTCATAGTATTTTTCGAACCAGGCGAGCACATGAGAAGCCACCTCCCGGCGCGAAACCTCGCGGCCAAGTGCCTCGCAAACGGAGCCCGCGTGCGTCGTCTCCGCGCTCACGGGGTGCGTTTTGACGTTGATTCCGATGCCCAGGATGGCAAAATCGACCGAAGTCTGTTTAAGACCCAGTTCGAGCAGCATGCCGCACAGCTTCTTCGGGCCGCAGACGATGTCGTTGGGCCACTTGATGCGCGCCTGCACGCCCATCTCCTCCAGGCCGCGGCACACCGCCAGCGCGCCGATGAGCACGATCGCGGGCGCCTTTTCGGGCGCGAGGTGCTCCGGCCGCACGAGGATGCTCATCAGCAGCGCCTCGCCGGGCCGAGCCTGCCACCTGCGCTGCATGCGGCCCCTGCCCGCGCTCTGGAAATCGGTCACGCACAGCGTGCCGTGGGGCGCGCCCTCCCGCGCCAGATCTTTCAGCCAGCGATTGGTGGAGTCCACCTCGGGCGCGTAATGAAGCGTCCGGCCGGCCCATTTCGTGGTCAGGCAGGCGGAAATCGCCTCGCCGACCGTCTGATTCGCCTGATTCATACCCTTATCCTCCGTTTCCTGTTCCAATTTATTGTATCACGCCGGGGCGAAAAAGTAAATTATCATTTGAGGCGACATTTGGAAGCTGTTTGCGCTTGTGCTTGTAACGCGGGGAGGGTATAATGGTAGAAAGTGCCGAGCGGAACTTTTTGGCCGCGGCGCGCTTCTAAGAGTACTGACAGACCTTCAAAGAACAGGACGGACACACAAAATGCAAAACGCTCAGAAAATGGTGCAGCTGCTCAAGCAGAATATCGGCAAGGTGGTCGTGGGCAAGGAGGACGCGGTGGAGCTGATGCTCATCGCGCTTCTGTGCCGCGGCCACATCCTGATCGAGGACGTGCCCGGGGTGGGGAAGACCACGCTGGCCTCGGCGCTGGCGCGGTCGCTGGACTGTACCTTCAAGCGAATCCAGTTCACGCCCGACATCACCCCCAGCGACATCACCGGCTTCACCATGGCCAATTTCAAGACCGGCGAGATGGAATTCCACCCCGGCCAGGTCATGAGCCAGATCGTGCTGGCTGACGAAATCAACCGCACCTCGCCCAAGACCCAGTCCTCGCTTCTCGAGGTCATGGAGGAGGGGCACGTCACCGTGGACGGCACGACCTACCTGATGCCGCGGCCGTTCATCGTGCTGGCGACGCAGAATCCGCTCGACTTCATCGGCACCTATCCGCTGCCCGAGGCGCAGCTCGACCGCTTCTTCATGTGCGTCAACCTGGGCTACCCCACGCCCGAGGAGGAGGCCGACATCCTGGAGCGCTTCACCGGCGGCGCGCACCCGATGGAGGAGCTGCGGCCGATCTGCAGCGCGCAGGACGTGGTGGATCTGCAGGAGCAGGTCAATCAGGTGTATTCCTCGAAGGAGGTTCGCGCCTACATTTCCCAGATTGCCCAGGCCTCGCGCAGGAATCCCTCGCTTCAGCTGGGCGTGTCCACCCGCGGCGCGATCTTCCTGCTTCGCGGCGCGCAGGCCCGTTCCCTGCTTCAGGGGCGGGATTTCGTCTCGCCGGAGGACGTGCAGAAGATGGTGCTGCCCGTGCTCGCCCACCGCGTGATCCTCAGTCCGGAGGCGCGCATGCGCGGCATGACCGCCGAGCGCGTGCTGTCCGGTGTGATCGGCTCCGTACAGGTGCCGGTCAGGCGATGAGCAGGCGCGCGCTCGCCCTTCTGGTGCTGGCGCTGACGCTGCTGCTTGTCGCGCTGTCCACCGGAACGACGGCGTATTATCTGCTGTTTTTCATGCTGCTGTTTCTGCTGCTGGGCGCCCTTCTCAGCGCCCTGAGCGCGCTTTTCCTGACCCGGGCGCAGGTGATTCTGCCCCGCGCTCAGGCGGTGCGCGGCGACAGCGTGTCGGTTCGCGTGTCGGTGCATCGGAACAGCCCGCTGCCCATCGGCCAGCTGGAGCTGAAGATGGCTTCCGCGGGGGCGCGCACGCTGGGCTGGATGACGATCAGTCTGCCGCCCATGCACGCGAGGGAATACCGCTATTCGGTCGCCTGTCCGCACAGAGGACTGTGCGAGGTGGGCATCAGCACGCTGCGCGTGACCGACGCGTTCGGCCTGTTCACGCTCAGGCGGCGCGTGCGCGAGGGCGGCGGCGAGGTGACCGTGCTGCCCCGCGTCAATCGCGAGGGCGAGACGATGCCCATCGAGCCGGGCGAAAACGGCCCGCAGGCGCGCATCCGCATGACCGAGGACACCTCATCGCCTGCGGGCGTGCGCGCCTGGCAGGAGGGCGACGAGCTCAAGAAGGTACACTGGAAGCTGTCCATGCGCAAGCGCGAGCTGATGGTGCGCACCTACGAGGAGTCCGCCCGGCCGGACACGCTGGTGCTGCTCGACCTGAGCCCGGTCAGCGCGACCGCCTCCCGGGTCGCATCTCTCGAGGACAGGCTGTGCGAGGTCGCGGGCGAGGCCGCGTTCGCCCAGCTGCGCGCGGGCTATCCGGTTCGCATGCCGCTGCACTCTCAGCAGCCCACCGAGCTCTCCGCGCAGTTTCCCGCCCAGTTCGAGCCTATCCTCAGCCGCCTGGCCTTTGTCCAGTTTGACTGTCCCTACCCCTTCGAGCAGATCCTCTCGCTTGAAACCCGCCGCATGCAGCGCACGGGCGGCGTGGTGCTGGTCACCTCCCGCCTGAGCAGCCAGACCGCCGACTTTGCCCTGCGCATGCGCCAGCAGGGACTGATGGTCAGGGTCTGCCTGGTCTCCTCCGCGTCCGGCGAGCCCCAGGAGCTGCTCGCCCAGCTCGCCACCCAGGGCGTCCAGGCAGGCTGACGCGCAGGCTGAGCCTGCAGGCGGTGCTAGCGCCGGCCAATCGAATCTGTCGGCCATACATTAGAGCCTCCAGATTCTCCGTGGTCGGAAAACTCGAGCATTTGCCCCACAAGAGTTACGATCGACAGTACCTGGTTCCACCTGCTGCCGGCAGACTGAGCCTGCACCCACTTGCTGCCGCCGGTTCTATTGATGACTTCGGGAGCCATAGATTGAAGCTCCCGAAGTCTGCGAATCCGCAGAGCTTCTGCGGATTGAAGGTCGGCGTTGCCTCCACAACCCCACCGCCTGTTTCACAGGCACCTCCCCTTTCATGGGAGGTACATCGAAACGCAATGCGGGCTCTCCTGAAAGGGGAGCTGTCGCCGCAGGCGACTGAGGGGTTCACCCCAAGGTTCCGCCGCGAATAAACAAAAACTCAGGCTTTGGTACCCTCGGGCGGGCTTCGCCTGACGAAAGGCAACTCATCATGAAACAACGATTCAACAAGCTGGCCGACCTGCTGGCCTGCGCGCTGACGGCGCTGCTTTTGGGCGCGTCGATCGCGCTGACCCTGCTGGGCGCGCTGGAGGTTCCCTGTTCATTCGCCGCCGTCGCCGGGCTGTGCGCGGGCATGGTGGCGGTGATGACGCTGATGCGCCTGAACAAATGGACGCTGCTGGCGTGCGCAGGCGCGCTGCTCGCCGCGCTGATTATCGACCGGCTGCGGGGCGGCGCGCTGCTTTCCCAGGCGGGCGAGACCATCCGGTCGCTCACGCGCCTGCTGGCCTCGGGCGAGGGCTCGCTGACCGAGCACGCCGGGGCGCTGATCGTGTCGGTGTCGCTGCTCGCGGCGTTCATCGCGTTTCTGTTCTCGCGGATGAGCGGCGGCGTGTATCCGGCGTTTCTGCTGTTTCTGTTCGTGATGCTGAGCTGCTGGTTCCTGCGCGGCGAAATCCGCGTCTGGCAGCTTCTGCCCGGCCTGATTGCGCTGGGCCTGCTCTACGCGCGCTCCTATAAGGAAGGCCCGGCCTCGCTGCGGGCGCTGCCGCTGGTGCTTGCGGCGGCGCTTTTCGCGGTGCTGCTGACGCCGCGGCAGCAGATCACCTGGGAGCCGCTGGTGGACGCGGCCGACAAGGTGCGCAAGGTGTTTTACGACTACTTCCTGTTCAACGACCCGCGCGCGGTCTACACGGTGGCCAGCGACGGCTATCAGCCGCTGGGCGAGACGCTGGGCGGCCCGGCCGACCCGCGCGAGGACGAAATCATGCGCGTGACGACCGACTCAGACCTTTTGCTGCGCGGCTCGGTCAAGCGCACCTATACCGGCTCGAGCTGGGTGGACAACACGGTCAACAGCCGCTACCTGTTCATCGACCCGACGCGGCAGAACAAGCTCTCGCGCATCTTCAACCTGGACAAGCTGGGGCCGCTGGAGGGCTACGTCGAGCCGGACGAGGTGTCGGTCGAGTTTCTGCACGCGGGCACGTCCACGCTCTTCGTCACCAGCCGACTGCAGTCGTTGAGCATACCGCTCGACCAGGCGGCCTACTTTAACGACGCGGGCGAGGTGTTCATTGCGCGGCCGGTCGAGCCGGGCGACGGCTACTCATTCGCCGCCTACCGCCTGACGGGCGACCTGAGCGAGCTGACCGCGCGCTTCGACGCGGCGGCGCTGATGGGCGACTCGTCCTACGCGGCGATTCAGAGCGAGTACATGAACCTGCCCAGCGGCCTCGAGGACGAGGTGTACTGGCTCACGATGTCGGTGGTGGAGGGAATCGACGCGCCGCTTGAAAAGACGCTGGCCATTCAAAGGTACCTGCGCGCCAACTACGCCTACTCGACCGACGTGCCCTACCCGCCGCAGGGACGCGACTTCGTGAGCTATTTCCTGCTCGATCAGGGCAGCGGCTACTGCACCTACTTCGCCTCGGCGATGGCGGTCATGGCCAGGCTTGCCGGCCTGCCCAGCCGGTATGCCGAGGGATACCTGGTTCGGGCGCAGGCGGACGGCGAAACCATCGTGCGCGGAATCGACGCGCACGCCTGGGTCGAGATTTACTTTGAGGGCGTCGGCTGGGTCAGCTTCGACCCCACGCCCGGCCAGAGCGACAGCCCGGAGGGCACGGGCGGCTCGTCCTTCGAGCCCCCCGCCACGCCGGAGCCGACTCCCACCCCCACGCCCGACCCCAATCCCTCCGAGGTACCGCCCCGGCCGGACGACTCCCTCGAGGAAACGCCCACCCCGGAGCCGGAGGCGGGGGAGTCCACCCCGGAGCCGGAGGACGGCTCGGCCACCCCCACGCCCGAGCCGGAAAATCAGCCGGACGAGAGCGATTCGCCCGAAAACCAGCCCGAAAACCGGCGCAAAAACCGCGCCTGGCTGTGGGCGCTACTGTTTTTGCTGCTGCTCGCGGCGCTGGTTTACCTGTCCATACTGCGCGCGAAGGCCACCCGGCCCGAGCGCATGGCCCAGAAGGAGAAGGACGCGTCCGCCCGGCTGATGCTGTGGTATCGCGCGATTCTGTCTCTCCTGGCCTTCGAGTCGATCGAGCCGCAGGGCGGCGAATCGCCGGTCGCCTTCGCCGGCCGCGTGGTGAAGGCAGGCGACGCGCCCGCCGCGCTGATCGACGTGGCGCGGGCCGTGTCCCTGGCCGCCTACAGCGCGCAGGAGCCGGACGAGCGCGCCTTTACCCAGGCCGCGATGACCTACCGCACGCTGGAATCACAGATGAAGAAAACCGCGCGGGCGCGCTATGCGCTGCGCCGCATGCTGAAAGGAATCGGCGACTATCGCCAGATTCCCTGATGGGAGGAAACCGGATGCCTGTCTTTGAATGCACGGTCGAGGACGTGACCTTCCGCAACGAGGAAAACGGCTGGGCCGTCATCCGCGTGAAGCTGGACGACAAGAAGGATCGCTTCGCGGCCGTGGGCGTGATGCCGCTGATCGCCTCGGGCGAGCACGTGCGCCTGACCGGCGAATGGGATGAGCACCGCGACTTCGGCCGGCAGCTCAAGGTGAGCCTGTGCGAGTCGGTCGCGCCCACCACAAAAAGCGGCATCGAGAAATACCTGGCCAGCGGGCTGGTCAAGGGGGTCGGCCCCTCGACGGCCAAGCTGTTGGTGCAGCAGTTCGGCGTGGACACGCTGAGGGTACTGACCGACGAGCCGGAGCGCCTGACCGAGGTGGACGGCATCGGCCCCAAGCGCGCCCGCCAGATCGCCGAGTCCTTTCACGAGCAGCTCGAAACCCGCACCACGATGATGTTCCTGCAGAAATACGACATCTCTCCCGCGCTGGCCATGAAAATCTACAAGCGCTACGGCGAGGCCACGCAGCAGGTGATGCAGAGCAACCCCTACCGCCTGGTGGACGAGATTGTGGGCGTGGGCTTCCGCATTGCCGACCGCATCGCGCTGTCGATGGGCTTTCCGGCCGAGTCGGAGATGCGCCTGACGGTCGGGGTCAAGTACACGCTCAGCGAGGCGGGCGCGGCGAGCGGACACATGTACCTGCCGCGCGAAATCCTGCTGGAACAGGCCGCGCGGCTGCTGGGCGCGGACGAAGAACTGATCGAGCGCGCCATGCGCCAGCTGCTGCTCACCCGGCAGCTGGTCGAGACGCCCATCGAGGACTATACCGCGGTCTACCTGGCCTCGTTTTACGACGCGGAGGCGCAGGTGGCGCGCCGGCTGACCGAGCTTTCCGCCTCGTGCGATGCGGCGATGGACGAAGCGGCGGCCGAGGCCGAGATCACCCGGTACGAGCGCGAGGAGGGCGTACACCTGTGCGCCGAGCAGCGCCAGGGCGTGATCGCCGCGGTCACCGGCGGGCTGACCATCATCACCGGCGGCCCGGGCACCGGCAAGACCACCGGCATCAAGTGCATCATCGAGCTGATGAGCCGCCGGGGAGAGGTGCTGCTGACCGCGCCGACCGGCCGCGCCGCCAGGCGCATGAGCGAGGCCACCGGCTGCCCGGCCAAGACCATTCACCGGCTGCTGGAGTTCTCCGGCGAGGAGGGCTGCTTTGCCCGCGACCAGGACAACCCGCTCGAGTGCGACATGGTGATCGTGGACGAGATGTCCATGGTGGACATTTTTCTGATGAAGAGCCTGCTTCTCGCGCTGCCCGCGGGCACCCGCCTGGTCATGGTGGGCGACGCGGATCAGCTGCCCTCGGTGGGCGCGGGCAACGTGCTGGGCGACCTGATCGCAAGCGGCGTGCTGCCGGTCATTCGCCTGAGCGAAATCTTCCGGCAGGAGGGCGGCAGCATGATCGTTCAGAACGCCCACCGCATCAACCGGGGCGAGCTGCCCATCCTGAACGGCAAAAACACCGACTTCTTCATCGAGCGCAGGGACAGTCAGGCCGCCGCCATCGACTCGATCCTGCAGCTGGTCAGCCGCCGCCTGCCCGGCTATATGAACCTCGACCCGATGCGCGACATCCAGGTGCTTTCTCCCACCAAGAAGACCGACCTGGGGGTGTGGAACCTGAACAGGCTGCTGCAGCAGACGCTCAACCCGCCCGCCTACGGCAAAAACGAGCGCACCCGCGGCGAGACGCTGTTCCGCCTGGGCGACAAGGTGATGCAGACCCGCAACGACTATCAGCTCGAGTGGAAGCGCGACCTGGAAAACGGCGTGGGCGTGTTCAACGGCGACATGGGCTTCATCACCGGCGTCGATGAGGACGGCGGCGACGTGGAGGTCACCTTCGACGACGAGCGCGTGGCCGTGTACGACGACGGAAACCTGGACGAGCTGGAGCTGGCCTACTGCATCTCGGTGCACAAGAGCCAGGGCAGCGAGTTTCCGGCGGTCGTGCTGCCGGTATGGTCGTGGCCGCCCATGCTGATGACCCGCAACCTGTTCTACACCGCCGTCACCCGCGCGCGCAGGCTGGCCGTGCTGGTCGGCCGCGAGGGCTGCGTGGCCCGGATGGTTCAGAACAACCGCATTTACACCCGTTACAGCGACCTGCAACGACGACTTCAGGAGGCCGACGCGCTGCGCGCCAAGTGAGTATGATTAAGAAAGTATTTAACCGAGTACTGGGGCTTCTGTACCCCGCCCGCGCCCGCTGCCTGGGCTGCGGAGACCTGACCGGCAACCAGCACGAGGACTTTTTGTGCGACCGCTGCCGGGAGAAAATGGATCGCCTGTTCGACCTGTACGAGGCAGGAGGCGCGGACATGCCCGGCGTCCGGCGCGCCTTTGCGCCCTATCCCTACGTGCCGCCGGTCAAGGGCGTGATTCGCGCGTTCAAGTTTTCCTCGCTGCCCACGCTCGCCGAGCCGCTGTCCGACGACCTGTGCCGCCTGCTGGTCACGCACGGGCTGACCGGCTACGACTGCGCGGCGCCCGTGCCGCTGCACCGCAAGCGCGAGTATCAGCGCGGCTACAACCAGTCGCTCCTGCTGGCCGAGGCCATCGCCGAGGAGCTCAAGATTCCCGTCTTCACCGACCTCAAGCGCATCCGCTCGACCAGGCAGCAGGCTATGCTGTCCACCGCCGAGCGCCGCAAAAACCTTCAGAACGCCTTCGAGTGCAAAAAGCCGCTGCCCGGCCCGCGCGTGCTGCTGGTTGACGACGTGCTGACCACCGGCAGTACCGCCGCGTCCTGCGCCCAGGCGCTGCTCGCAGGCGGCGCGGCCTTCGTCGACGTGTGTACCGTCGCCATGGCCGGCAAGCACCGCCCGAGGCCGGCCGCAAAGTAACCCCTCGCGCAAAACATAGATTTGGAGGAGAACGCCATGCTCGATTGTGTGATTAACCTGTTTATCGATCTTGCGGACTGTTTCCTTGACATGGGTCTGAACGCTCTGTTCTCCAGGTTCGTCAAGAAATAGAAAACGTCCGGCCTGAAAAGCCCTCCGTATGCGCTGAAGCATACGGAGGGCAGACTGTTTTACGCGTCCCGCGATTCGGAAAAGGGGAGAGGGGCGCAGGCTCGGGGGGACTACGCCCGCAGGCGCACCCGCACGTCCACGCCGCCCGAGGGGTTCAGGCTGTAGCGCAGGCCGTAGCCCTCGCCGTAGCGCAGAAGCAGCCGCTTGTGTACGTTCCACGCGCCGTAGTGCTCCTGCGTATACTCGCCGCGCAGGCGCTCCTCCATCGCCGCCACGTCCATACCCACGCCGTCGTCCGAAACCACGATCACCAGGTCGCCGTTCTCCTTCCGGCAGTCGATCGCCACCGTGCCGCTGCCCTCCGGCTTTTCCAGAATGCCCGCGTTGATGGCGTTTTCCACCAGCGGCTGCAGGATGTTGCCCGGCATGAGCACCCTTCTGCAGTCGGGCGTGAGCGTGATGCTCAGGCGAATCTTGCCGTCCACGCGGAAGTTCTGCATTTCCACGTACAGCTGTACGTGCCGCAGCTCCTCCTCCAGCGCAATGAGCTCCTTGCCGTGGTTCAGGCCGATGCGGTAAAACTGGGCCAGCGCCTGCACATAGCGCGCGCCCTCCTCGTCGCCGTTCTTGGTCAGCCGCCAGCAGATCAGGTTGAGCGTGTTGTACAGGAAGTGCGGATTGATCTGGCTCTGCAGGAGCCGCAGCTCCATCAGGCCCAGCTGCCGCGCGTCGGAGAGCTTCGCCTCGATCGTCTGCTGCAGCTCGTCCAGCAGGAAGTTAAACGAGCGCTCCATTCGCCCGATCTCGTTGCCCGGGCCCTCCTCGACCCGCACGCTCATCTCGCCGCTTCGCACCTGATCCATCGCGCGGGCCAGCCGGAGCAGCCTGCGGCTCTGCGCCGTGCCCGAGGCGACGGCCAGACCCAGCGCGACCGCCAGCGCCGCCGCCAGCACCCACAGCATGTTCAGCATCATCCGATGCACCGGCAGATACAGCGCGTCCGAGCGCACGCGATAGGACAGCGTCCAGCCGTCCGGCCCGACCGGCAGCTCGTACACGAGCGCGGCGGGCTGCCTCGTCCAGCGCCCCGTTTCGCCCCCGGCGGCGGGCAGCGCGGCCAGGGAATCGTCGCCCAGCGCATAGACCGCCCTTCCTTCGCGGTTGTAGAGCACGGCGGCGTCGCCCTCGTTGACCAGTATGCCCTGCATCAGGCCCTCGATTTCCTGCGCGTCCACGTCCACCGCCACCGCCCCGATCACCGTAAAAAACGACCGGCCGCCGACCGCCGTGCGCACGACGCTCAGCACGCGGCGCGGGTTTCTGAAAATGTAGTCGAACGTGCCCGTCTGCACCTCGTAAAAGCGTCCCTCGCGCATCATGTTGCCCAGGCGCGCCCGCTCCTCCTGCGGCATGCGGAAGAAATTGATCTGCTCGTTGGCGTACAGCGTGTCGCCGCACAGCTGCAGCCTCACCCGCACGAGGTTCGAGCTGTCCTGCAGGCTCTTGAGGAAGCTGGTGATCCACTTCGCGTCGTCCAGCTGCTCTGCGAGCGGATAGCTTTCCCGCGACTCGGCCCTGGTCAGCGCGCCGGTCACCCGCCCCTGGCTGAGCACCAGGTCGGCCACGCGCAGCGCCTCGTCGATCCGGTTGGAGATGCTCTCGGCCGAGAAGCTGACCAGCTGGCCGTGCGCCTCCATGAGCTGATTGCTCAGCGCGCGATAGCTCTGCAGGCTTAGAAACACCGCGATGATCACCACCGCCAGCACGATGACCAGGAAGGTAATCAGGATCAGCCGCCAGCGGATGGACAGCCGCTCAATTTTCCGATTCCCACGCATGTCTGCCCTCCGGCTCCTCCTTCACGTACTGACTGGGCGTTTTCCCGGTCGTCTTTTTGAACAGCTTCGAGAAGTACACCTCGTCGGCGATGCCCACCTGCCGGCCGGCCTCGGCGGCGCTCGCGCCCCTGAGCAGCAGGCGCCTGGCCCGCTCGATGCGCATCGCGATGATGTACTGCCTGATCGACTCGCCCACGCCCTGGCGGAACAGGAAGTTCAGGTGCGAGGGGGAAAGGTAGGCCGCCTGCGCGATTTCGGACACCGGCAGCGCGCCGTCCAGGTGTCCCGCGATGTATTCGATCGCCTGCGCGACGCCGGGCGCGAGCAGCCGGGTCATCTGCGCCTGCGCGCTCGCCTCGACCACCTCCAGTGTACGCTGCGCCGCCTCATCAAAGCAGGCGCACTCGCCCAGCCTTTCCGCGCCCTCCGCGCCCACGGCCCCGGTTATCGCCTCAAGGACGGCCAGCGCGTCCCGCCGGGTCAGGCCCTCCGCCGCGCGCAGCCTCTCCAGCGCCTCCCGCGCCGCGTCCACGGCCAGCGGCCACATCCGCCTTTCACAGGGCTCGACGACCGCCCGCGCGGCCTCCTCGCGCAGCGCCCGCACCGTATCCGCCTGATCCGCAAACCGATGCAGCCCGCGCAGCGGCCGCATCCAGGCCAGCGTCGCGCACTCGCACGCCTGGCTGTACGCCTCGGGCAATTGCTCCAGCGCCTCGACCGGCTCGCTCAGGCACAGCGCGTACCCGCCGCCCGCGTGATTGAGCGCGTCCACCAGCTCCTGAAAGTCCGCCTCCCGCTCCGTCTGAGCCACGACCAGCAGCGACCGCTCGGGCGACTCCGCCTCCAGCAGCGCCTCCCGGTGAAAGGCGCGCACGATGCGATCCAGCTGCTGACTGGTCAGCTGCAGTCCGTCCTGCGAGACCAGCAGCACGCCGACCGTAAACTGCCTGGCCCCGGCAAACAGCGCGGGCAGCCTGGCTCCCGGCTCAAACAGCTCATGCGCGGTCACCCAGCTCTTCGGGGCGCTCGGCCGCTCGAACAGCGCGTGAATCCTGGCCACCAGCTCGGAGATCATCACCGGCTTTTCCAGGTAATCCACCGCGCGATAGCGGATGGCGGTCATCAGGTATTCCTTGTCCGAATAGCCGCTGATGAACAGAAAGGGGGTCTCCAGGCCCTCCCCGCGCATGGTCTTGAGCAGCTCGGCGCCGTTCATGTGCGGCATGCGCACGTCGCTGATGACCAGATCCAGTCGCTCGGCGCGCAGGATCTCCAGCGCCTCCAGGCCGCTCGCGGCGGTCAGGGGGGCCTCAAACCCCAGCCGCGCCCAGGGCACCAGCTCCGCGATGCTCTCCCGCACCTGCTTTTCGTCCTCCACAATCAGGCAGCGCATGTCCCTCGCCTCCACATCTCGTTTTCACAGGTATTGTAGCGCAGCGCCGGATGCTTGTAAACGCTCTGCGCTTTTTTTGTCGCGTTTCACCACAAAAATGGCGGCACGCGCCCAGCGTGCCGCCAAAGTGTCGCCTGATTACTTCTTGTAGATGTTGGACTCGGTGATGTCGGCGACGGAGTTCATCGCGAGCACCTCGGGGTTGGCCTCGACGTACGCGTTGACCTCGTCGATCATGTCCTGACCGCCCTCGGAGAGGAACTCGGCCATGACGGAGTCGAACTCATCCACGCTGCGGGTGCCGGCGATGCACTCGAGGATGTAGTCGTTGGTGAGGGTGTTGAGCGACTGGGTGTACTTGGAGACGGACTCCATGGGCGGCGCGTAGGCCAGCGGGGAGTCAACCCAGTTCTCGCGCGGGAAGGCGTTCTGCTTCACGGTCGCGGCATACTGGATGGCGCCCTTGCGCGCGCGGCACAGCCACATGTCGGTGAAGGAGGCGGGGGAGTTGACGATGTTGAAGTAGTGTCCGTTGAACCAGGCGGTGAAGCCGGGGTTGTGCTCCTCGCCCAGCAGCGGCCAGTATTCCTGCACGCCGTCGCCGTCGGTATCGCGGTACTCCCACTGCTCGCCTTCCACGCCCAGGAAGCTCTCCAGGAAGATCTGGGGATCAGCGCGCAGATCCAGGAAGTCGATCACCTTGTCCACCTGCTTGCAGGTGGTGGGGATGGCGCCGTAGCCGGTCACGCCCTTGTTGGCGGCGACGCGGGCGTTGCCGTCCTCATCGCTGAGCCACCACAGGAAATCCATTTCGTCGCCGGTGGACTCCTGCAGCGCGGTCACGATGTGGGTGCAGACCCAGCCCTGGTTGCGGGCGGCGGCCTTCGCGGTGGTGAACTTCTGGTCGATGTTCTCGCCCTTGTTCACGGGCCACTCGACGTCGATCAGGCCCTCTTCGTACAGGCTGTGCATGAAGGCGATGTACTCCTTCATGTTGGCGTGGCAGAAGCGGTTGACGATCTTGCCGTCGACGTCGGGCTGCCAGTCATGGGTGACGATGCCGAACGCGGAGGCGAAGGTGGGCTCGATCGCGGCGTTTCCCACGTAGGGGATCACGTCGGGATTCGCTTCCTTGACCTTGCGCAGCACGTCCACGAACTCGGACAGGGTCAGCTGGCGGTCGGGATTCTCCGCGTCCAGCTCGAAGCCCGCGTCCTTGAACAGGCGGGTGTTGAAGGCGATGCCGCCGGAGACGTAGTGCGCGTCAAACTGCGGAATGCCGTACAGCTTGTCGCCCACCTTCGCGGCGGACCACTCCAGGTCGTTCATGATGCCCTTGAGGTTGGTGGTGCCGTCCAGGTAGGAGGAAATGTCCATCAGCGCGCCCTTGGGGGCCAGGGTATAGAACTGGTTCTTGTTCATGCGGATGATGTCGTACTCCGCGCCCGAGCTCAGCTCGAGGTTGAGCTTCTCGTCCGCGCCCTCGCTGGGCAGCATGTAGTAGGTCACCTTGTAGCCGGTCAGCTCCTCGATCTTCTTGGCCGGGGGCTCCTCGTTGGGGTCGGTGGCGCAGTAGCCCATCAGGTACTTGAGCTCGCCCTTGTACTCGGGATCGGCGGAGGCAATGCCGCAGAACGCACCGAGGATCAGGCACAGCGCCAGCAGGAGGGACAGGGTCTTCTTCATGGTCAGGTTCTCCTTTTTTGTTTTCTATTTCGCCGGGTTTCCCCGGTAAAACGACCAGATGTCATCTCAGGACGTAACCGCTGTACGATAGAGGAAACAAGGGTTTTTATACTAACCTTTGTCCTCATAGAGCGGTAGCATGTGCTTTTCGGGAGAGCTCGAGAGGGGCTTTTCTTAGAAAAGCCGCCTCTCGAACGTTCCCAAGCGTCAGCCCTTCACCGAGCCGACGACGATGCCGGAGACGAAGTACTTCTGAAGCTGCGGATACACGATCAGTATGGGCAGGGTGGACAGCGTGATGGCCGCGGCGCGCACCGATTCGGGGGTCAGGTTCATCACGTCGTCGGCGGACAGCGCGCCGGTGTTGCCGTCCGCGCCCTCGTTCATCAGCTGCAGCGCGTTGTTGATCAGGTCGTACAGGTACAGCTGCAGCGGCCGCCTGTTCAGACTGGAGATGTACATGCGGGCGGTGAAGTAGTCGTTCCAGTAGCCCACCGCGTAAAACAGCGTGATCGTCGCCAGCATGGGCAGCGAAATGGGCAGGATGATGCGGAACAGCACGGTCAGGTTGTTCGCGCCGTCGATGCGGGCCGCCTCCTCCAGCGAGTCGGGCAGGGTCTCAAAGTAGTTCTTGATCAGGAACATGTTGTACACGCTCACCAGGCCGGGCAGCATCAGGCACCACATCGTGTCCATCAGACCCAGCATGCGGTAGAGCATGTAGTTGGGCACCATGCCGCCGTTGAACAGCATGATCAGCACCCACAGGTACAGAAAGCCCTTGCGGCCGCGCAGGTTGCTCCGGGAGAGCGGATACGCCGTCATCGAGGTGACGATCACCGCCGCGACCGAGCCGAACACGGTCAGAAACACGCTGACCTTAAACGCGTTGAAGAACGAGTTGCCCTTGAGCACGTACTGGTAGGTCTTGAGCGTTGGGTTCATCGGCCAGAACAGCACCCGTCCCGAAATGACCGCCGACTCGCCCGACAGGCCCTTGGCCACCAGGTTCAGGAAGGGCAGCAGCGTCACCAGCGCGAACAGGATCAAAAAGAGATACTTGAGCACGTCGACCACATAGTGTATCGGCCGTTTATTTTCCACGATTGCCATCGATCCGTTCCTCCCTTACCAGATGCTCTTGCCCACCGTGCGGCGGCTGATCATGTTCGTGCCCACCACCAGCACCAGCGCGACGACCGAGTTGAACAGGCCGACCGCCGTGCCCAGGCTGAAGTCCATCTTGCCCAGACCAATGCGGTAGACGTAGGTCTGGATGATGTCGGACACCTTGTACACCGTGGGGTTGTACATGACCAGAATCTGGCCAAAGCCCGCGTCCATGACCGAGCCCACGCGCAGAATCAGCATCATGATGATCGTGGAAAGGATGCCGGGCAGGGTGATGTACCACAGCTGCTGCATCTTCTTCGCGCCGTCGATGACCGCCGCCTCGTACAGCTCCTGATCCAGGCCGGTCAGCGCGGCCAGGTACACGATCGTGCCCCAGCCGACCTCCTTCCAGGCGTCTGTGAACACCAGCAGCCACCTGAACACGCCGTGATCCATGAAGAACAGCACCGGCTCGTCGATCAGTCCCCAGTTCTTGAGCGCCGTGTTCACGATGCCCGTGCTCGACAGGATCGACATGAAGATACCGGACACCACCACCCACGAGAAGAAGTGGGGCAGGTAGATGATTGTCTGCACCGTCTTCTTGAAGCGCGCGCAGCCGATCGAGTGAATTACCATCGCCACCAGGATGGGCAGCGGGAACACGAACACGATCTTCATGAAGCTGATCGTGAAGGTATTCCTCAGCGCCTGCAGAAACTCCGCCTTGCGGAACACCCGCGCGAAGTTCTTCCAGCCGACGAACTCGGAGTTGAGTATCGCCTTGATCGGATTGGAGCCCGCGAACATGTTGTAGTCCACAAAGGCGATCGAAATGCCCAGCATGGGCAGGATTTTGAAGATCAGCGCGTACACCAGACCTGGAATCAGCAGCAGGTACAAATCGTAATTGCGGCTGAAATACGACCGGAACGAGTTCTGTTTTTTTCTGACTTGAGCAACCGCCACAAACCTTCCCCCATCTCTTATCGATAATATACACATTGTAATTCAACTATGCGCGTTTTTCAATGCAAAATACAACGGATTTCGGCAACAAACCAACGGTTTTCCATGCACAGCCGACAGTTTTCCCTCTTTTTCCGCAGGCTTTTTCCGCGCTTTCCCGCCCTTCGCCCCCGCGCGGGCGATCCGGCGTTTTCCCGCAAAAAAAGTAAACCGGCGGTAAAATTTCTCTTGCAATTTGCGCGGAGATGCTGTATAATAGAATTCGGTTGCAGGGAGCGGGTCTGTGGTTGCAAGTCGATGCCAGTCGCAGGCGAAACGATCCACGTAAACCGGGCAAAGTCCCGGCGAGCATGGTGCGGCTTAGAAGTAAGTCCGGCCAGCCATCAGGCTGAGAGGATCAGTAGTGGGAAGGCATACGCCTCATGAGCGAACGTCCCGGCCGGCGAGTGTGGGGTCAAAGACCAGGTCAGCTGAGCCTTGGCAACCGATTTTACAAGTGCAGGGGGATATTCCAATGTTCGAAGACAAGACGCTGGTTTGCAGAGACTGTGGCAAGGAATTCGTGTTCACCGCCGGTGAGCAGGCGTTCTACGCGGAAAAGGGTTTCCAGAATGAGCCCACTCGCTGCAAGAGCTGCCGCGATGCCCGCAAGGCAAGCCGCGCGACCAACAATGGTGAAGCTCGCGAGATGTACGAGACGGTGTGCGCCGAGTGCGGCCGCCCCACCCGCGTGCCCTTCATTCCGAAGAACGACCGTCCGATCTATTGCAGCGAGTGCTTCGCCGCCCATCGCCGCTAATTGATCCAATGACAGACCGATGAACAGTGAGCCTTGTGCCCACTGTTCATTTAATAAGGCTGTCAAAAACCCCCCGGAGAGCTCGAGAGGGCCGCAGCCCTCTCGAACTTTCAATCGTGCCCAGCGGCG
>CAKUFB010000029.1 GCA_934647145.1 uncultured Clostridia bacterium | reverse complement strand
CGCGCCCTCGCACAGGAACACCCTGCCGCCCTGCGCGCGGAAGGCCTCGAGATCGGCCTTTTCCTCTTCGGAAAGCAGCGGATACTCGGGCACGTACAGCGCGCGCACGCCCAGCGCGTTCTCCCGGAGCAGGTCGCTCTCCACCAGATCGACGGTGATTCCCTCCTGCCGCAGCGCCTGATAGACCGCCCTGTACTGGTCGAGGAAGCGATTGCGCTCGGTATTCTCGCCGTTGTCCAGCGCGTCGGCGGCGCAGAAGGCATGCTTGGAGTAGAGCACCGCCGCGCCGCAGCGCGCCTTTTCCGCGCCCACGATGTAGTCGGACAGCCTGTTGAGCAGGCGCACCATGTCGAGCTTTTCCTCATAGTGCTCGGTGGGCGTGCCGTCATAGTTGATGAAGCCGAAGCCGTTGCCCTCGGGGCTGTCCGGGAAGACGTAATCCCCGCGCCACTGATAGTACATGATGCCCTTCAGGCCCGCGCCGACGGCCATGTAGGTCTCCTCGTAGAGCTTTTTGAGCGGGATGTCCGTGCGCGCGTCATACTCGATCAGCCAGCAGTGCTTGCCCTGCGCGGCGGCCGCGGACTCGGCGTTGTCCAGCACCAGGCAGGCGTGGAAGTAGGGCGCGCCGCAGGTGTTGATGTAGTGCGTGATGCCCACGGTGTCCATGCCTTTGGCGTTGTCGAAGTAGCTCACGCACCGGGAGGCGTTGCTGACCAGCGTGGGGTCGGTGGTCAGGCAGGTGAGCGACTCCTTGCCGGGGTCGACGGCCTTGGCCACGTCGGCGGAGTGGTTCAGAAAGCCGCTCAGCGTCTCAATCGAGAACAGCCGCCAGTTGACCCAGGGCGAAATATCCTCGTCCTTGCCGGGGCGGGCGCGCGGCGGCTCATAGCTCCGCGCCAGCTCCTCGCTCATCAGACCCCTGTCCACCAGCCACCTCCGGTAGGACGCGATGGTGGCGGGGTGATAGTCGAAGACGCCGCTTGAGGGGTAGTGCGGCTCGTTGTAGGTCTGGAAGGACACCAGGTTCGGGTGCTTCGCGTACAGCGCCGCCAGCGCGCGGGTGCCGTCGTCGTTGTCGCGCAGGATGCCCGGATGGTACATGGAGTTCTGCAGGAAGTCGTACCAGCGGGTTTTGTCCATCTGCTCGCCCCTGGAATTGATCATATAGAAGTCGTCATAGCCGGACAGGTTCATCGAGTATCCCTGCAGGCGCATCATGCTGGCGATGTCCACCCGATCGGCCTCGTCCAGCAGCCGCTCGATGAACTCAGTGTGGATCTCCACTTCGCCGTTCACGCGCCTCACGTCGCCGATGGACGCGGCGCGCACCAGGTTGAAGCCGGCCTCCTTCATGCGGCGAAGGTCCTTCTTCATTTCGCCCACGCGGTCGCCGTCCTCCGGCACGGGCACCTTGCGCTCGTGATAGGACGGATAATAGGACAGACCGACGCAGAAGACCGGCCTTCCGTTTTCGTAGAGTATGCCGTTTTTCATGCTGTACATGGCGGGTTCCCTCCTGACGAAATGTCGTTGGCAGGATTATACCATTTGCGGAATGGAAAATCAACTAAAACTGTCACAGCTTCCGGACGTAGTGCGCGCGAAACGCTCCGCAGCCATATCGATCAGCGCCCGCACAGAAGGAACGCCGAACGCTTCGGCGGGATGTTTCGCTCAATCCTCAGCGAAACCGACGGAGAATTCGCCCCTTCACCCGGCCCTGCTCGGTATCGCAAGCCGGAGCCTCAACTTTTTTCGCCTGCCGGCAAAAAAGTACTTGACAATCCTTCCCTTCCGTAGTATACTAAATAAGTCGCGAGGAAAAAAGCGTTTTCCTCAGGCATCATGGGGCATTAGCACAGTTGGTAGCGCGCAACGTTCGCATCGTTGAGGTCAGGGGTTCGAATCCCCTATGCTCCACCACAGAACAACCCTAATCTTGATACGAGATTAGGGTTGTGACTTTTTTGGTTTTTCTCCCTGATTTCAGGGGGTTTTTTCATTTTTAGCGTTTGCGTATGCCCGCCTTTTCTCTCCTCCACGGGGCTGAAAATCGTTCTCAAGGTGGTATACGCAAACGGAACAGGGTTTTGCGTTTGCGTATTGCCGAGTTGCGTTTGCGTATAGTGTGTTCCGTTTGCTTATGCCCAGTTCCGTTTGCTTATTGATTTTACCGTTTGCGCATTGGTTTTCAGCGTTTGCTTATTGAAGAAAATGAACTTCAGCGAATGAAAAAATGGCGGCGCCAGGCTGCCTGAAAAAATCACGGCCAGAGCTTCATTTCGCTCTGACCGTGATTGTGATTTCTCCTCTGAATACGAATTCTGTGCTGCCGTCGTTTCGGATTGTCACCTGCGATACCAGCAGGTTCCATGCCTGTTCATCCCAGGCTTCGAGATTCTGTGGCTGTCCGTCAAGCGCGGAAAGAAACCGCCGGATGCTCTTCCCTCTGGTCAGGTGATCCTCACGTTCAGCATTTAGCCGGGAGAGTTTTTCGTCGGCAGCCTTGTAACGTTCGTTTAGAGCCTCTGCCCGTTCATCAAATTCTTTCGTGTTCATGCCGGTAATAGCCTGTTCGCGGACGAGTCTGCGATTCAGTTCCACCACTGTGTTTATCTCCGCCTCCGTGTCCGTGATCTCCCGATCCAGCGAAGAGGTATCTTCCAAGGTTGCCGCGAGCTCCTCACAATCGCTGACAGCCGATCCCCGCTCATGCTGTGAATCTTCTGCTCCTAAAAATAAACATCAACGCCCAGCAGTTTCAGTTCTCTCACGGTTTCCAGCGATGTCACTGTATTGCGGGCAAAGCGTGAGACTGACTTCGTGATCACCATGTCGATGGTCTTCATTATTGTTTGGATGTATCGTTCAATGAAGACCATTCCTGCATCAGAACAGACCATGCTCCCGAAAATCTGGCTGTAGTTCGGCATTTTGCGCTTTCGGCATTAAAGCAACTCCCCGAACCCAAGAGAGAGCTTCCATCAAACGCAAAGTAACCGCTCAATAATCCTCCGGTACAGAAAAAGTCGTGGTTCCCAGCACTTACACTGCCGAGAACCACGACTTCATTTCTTCTGGCCAGGGGAGCAGATCATCGATCTCAAAATCCTTGCTCTGCTCTGCGCGCTCAGGCAATATGTTGAGCAGATGAAGCAGATAGTCGTCCAGCCGCAGGCCGTTGGCTTTTGCCGTTTCCATCAGCGAATAGATGATTGCACTCGCCTCCACACCATGTGGTGTATCGGCAAAGAGCCATCCCTTCCAGCCAATGACAAAGGGGCGGATAGCATTTTCAACCTGGCTTGCTGATTTCAATCTCGCCATGCTCAAGAAACGCACAGAGGTGTACCTTTTGCTCTTGTGAAAACCACCCTTTTGACGGGTGGTTATGGTCTGTCGGAAAAACCCCGGAGAGCTCGTCCGGGCAGTGCCTGGTTCCACTTGCTGCCGGCAGGCTGAGCCTGCACGCACTTGCTGCCGCCGGTTCTGACGACGTATTCGGGAAGCATAAATTGGATTTCCCGAATTCTCCGATTTTCCGGAATTTTCCGGAAAACTCCTGTCGGCGCTGCCGGCCGGGCGGTGCCGACACCCGCCTGCTTCATCGACGACCATGGCTTGAAGCGGTCAAGGTCTACGTCCGGAAATCTGACAAAGCCTTATTTGACAAACCAGAAACCTCCTGTCGCAGAATAATTACTGCGGCGGGAGGTTTTCTGTATGGCGGCGCGGCTCAGAACCGCTCGACGGCCTCTCTGTCCGGCAAGGCGGTCAGCACGTGCGGCTTCGACACGCTCAGCGCGGCGGCGCAGGCGGCAAAACGCGCGGCATCGAGAAGGCTCGCGCCCTCGGCCAGGCGGACGGTCAGCGCGGCGTGGAAGCAATCGCCCGCGCCGGTGGTGTCCAGCGCCCGAACCGGCAGGGCGGGTATGAAGGCGGTCTGCCCGTTTTCGAGCGCGAGCGCGCCCTCTGAGCCCAGCGTGACCACGGCGCGGGAAACGCCCGCCTGAAGAAGGCGCTCGGCCAGCGCGTCGTGCGGGACGAGGCTGCTCAGACCCAGCAGCGCGTGCGCCTCGGCGCGGTTAGGCGTGACGACATACGCCCGGCGGAGGTACGGCTCCGCCCAGGCGGCGTAGGGCGCGGGGTTGAGCGCCACCGGCACGCGGTGCTCCTGAGCCAGGGAAAAGGCCTCGCAAAAGGCCGCCTCGGGAATTTCGTTCTGCAGGATCAGGAAGTCCGCCCCCGCGATCGCCCCTTCGAAGCGGCGCACGTCCTGCCTGTCCAGCAGCGCCGACGCGCCCGGATAGACCGTCACGCGGTTTTCGCCCGCCCGGTCGGTCAGTATGGCCGCGTAGGCGGTATGCGCGTCCTTGAGCGCGCAGTGGGGCTCGACGCCCTCCTCGCGCAGGCGCTCTTCGCACTCCTCGCCGTCCGCGTCCCGCCCCACGGCGGTCAGGTAGCTCACCTCGGCGCCCAGCCGCGCCGCCGCCACCGCCTGGTTGTAGCCCTTGCCGCCCGGCTCGTGAAAGAGCGATTCGGCGTGCAGCGTTTCTCCATTCTGATGAAAATGATCGACCGATAGAAAGACCGACTGTCCGCTCAGGCCCAGCACGGCCAGCTTCGCGCGCTTCATGACGAAAAAGCCTCCTTTGAATGGTGAGACCAGTATACCACAGGCAGGCGCGGCGGGAGCCGAACGGTACGTAAATTCTAAATGAATTTCTTAATTGTATAACATGGCGGCCAATGTTATACAATTGCGCGCCGGAAGGACTTGACGCGGACGCGCGGCGCCTGTATATTAAGTGTATGGAACTCGAAGGGGAATAAATATGGAAGAAAGGTGTAATTTTCGACGCGAAACCGCCCCTCGGCGCGAAAAGGTGTATTTTTCGAACAAACGGGTGTTTCTTTCAAACATACTATAGACATTTCAGCGCCAAACGGATATAATGAAAACACAGTGATTCTTTACCTGGCCTTTAAGGCGAACCGGTCGCCGGAAGCGCCTTCGCCCGAAAAGGCAGGGAGAATAATAAATAAAAACGGAGGAAAACCCCATGAAGAAACTGCTTGCGATGCTGCTGACCCTCGTGATGCTGGTTTCCGCCGCCTCCCTGGCCGGAGCGGAAACCTACAACGCGACCGGCTATCCGATCTGCGACGAGCTGATCACCGTGACCGCGGCCGGCGCCTTCGGCCTGGACATCAACTACGAAGAGATCCTGACCTGGAAGGAATGGCAGGATCGCCTGGGCATCAAGTTCGAGATGATCTTCTACAACTACGAGGACTGGAAGACCCAGCTGACGCTGATGCTGGCCGCCGACGAGCTGCCCGACATGCTGCACTCGGCCGAGCTGAGCAACTCCGAGATGGCCGACTACGGCACGCAGGGCTATTTCGTGAACCTGCTGGACTATCCGGAGCTGATCCCCAACCTGACGCAGGCCTGGGAGGACTATCCGGGCTTCAAGGGCGCCTGCACCTCCTATGACGGCGGCATGTACGGCACCAAGTTCATCACCACCTCCACCGTCAACAAGATCGCCCGCACCTTCATCAACAACGAGTGGCTGGCGCGCGTGAACAAGGAAATGCCCACCACGATCGACGAGCTGTACGACGTGCTGGTGGCCTTCAAGGAGCAGGACGCCAACGGCAACGGCGACCCGAACGACGAGATCCCGCTGGGCTTCTACACCACCGGCGGCACCGGCCGCACCCTGACCACCCTGCTGACCGCCTACGGCATCAATTCCGATACCGGCTCCGGCCACACCATCCTGCAGGCCGACGCGGACAACAAGATCTACCTGGCCGACACCACCGAGGCGTACAAGGCCTTCCTGGCCTTCCTCAACAAGTGCTACACCGAGGGTCTGATGGATCCCGAGGCCTTCACCCTGACCGGCAACGAGGTCATGCTCAACTGCCAGAAGGACCGCTACGGCTTCTACGGCTGCGGCAGCGCCCCGTTCGTCATGTCCACCTCCTCGATCGACACCGACAAGGCCTGGTCGGGCGTGATGGGCCTGACCTCCGAGTACAACGACACCCCCACCCTGGGCCTGCCCTCCGGTATCTCCGGCAACTTCAGGATGGCCATCAACGCCGACAGCGAGCACAAGGAAGCGCTGGTTCGCTTCGTGGACTACCTCTTCGGCGACGAGGGCGGCCTGTCCGTCTTCTCCGGCTATGAGGGCGTGACCTTCGACTACATCCACGACGACCTGCTGGACGCGGACGTGCTGACCATCCGCTGCCCCGAGGGCTATTCCTCCAGCGACGAGTTCCGCCAGTACAAGGCGGTCTTCAACGGCCCCTTCCTGACCTATTCCGGCATCCCCGCCCGCAACACCCTGTGGTATGACGCGTCCGACGAGACCCTGAAGAAGGACGAGGTCATCGCGCAGTGGGGCTGGATGGCGCAGCTGGCCTCCGCCTCCCGCCGCCCGGATCTCAAGCAGGAGCCCACCTTCCCCGAGGAGTGCCTGTCCTACACCGAGGAGGAGCTCAACGAGCGCACCACCCTGCGCACCGACATCGACACCTACCTCACCCAGTCCATGGCCAACTTCATCATGGGCGTCTGGTCGCTCGAGTCCGACTGGGACACCTATCTGGACACGCTCAAGACCATGAAGCTGGAGCGCTACCTGGCCATCGAGCAGGCGGCCTGGGATCGCTACATCGCCGAATAACGTACCCTGCGGCGCGGGGGAGAGGGGCGGCTTCCGGGGGAGAAATCCCACGTCCCTTTCCCGCGCGGCCGCGCGCGTATCCGCCGGCGCGCTACTTACATCACAAAGGAGGAATCGCCGCTTGAAGCCTGATTCGACCGTGTCGAGCCGCCCGCGCAGGAAATCCGAGCTGCGCAAATGGCTGGAATGCTGGCAGCTGTACGTGATGCTCCTGCCCGCGCTGTTGTACCTGATTCTGTTCGCCTACAAGCCGATGTACGGCATACTCATCGCCTTTAAGAACTACAAGATGAAGCTGGGCATCATGGGCAGCCCGTGGGTGGGCTTCGCCAATTTTGAGCGCCTGTTCTCCTCCTACTGGTTCCCGGTCATCGTCAAAAACACGCTCACGCTGAGCGTTCTGTCGCTGATACTGAGCTTTCCGCTGCCCATTATCCTGGCGCTGGCCCTCAACGAGGTGAGCAGCGAGGGCGTGCGGCGCACCTTCCAGACCATTTCCTACGCCCCGCACTTTATCACCACCGTGGTGCTGTGCGGCATGATTACGCTGTTTCTGAGCCAGTCCAACGGCATCATCAACAAGCTGGTGGTGGCACTGGGCGGGCAGGCGTACGCCTACATGCAGGACGCGAAGGCGTTCAAGTGGGTGTACGTCGTTTCGGGCATCTGGCAGAGCGTCGGCTGGAGCTCGATCATCTATTTCGCCGCGCTCTCCGGCCTGGATAAATCCCAGCAGGAGGCGGCCGACATCGACGGCGCGAACCGCTTCCAGAAAATCGTACACATCAATTTTCCCTGCCTGATCCCCACGATCACCATCCTGCTGATCCTCAACTGCGGCTCGCTTCTGACCGTGGGCTATGAAAAGGCCTTCCTGCTGCAGACCAGCCCCAACCTGGCCGGCTCGGAGATCATCTCGACCTACGTCTACAAGATGGGTCTGGAGAAGTCCGACTTTTCCTTCTCCACGGCGGTCGGCCTGCTCAACTCGGTCTGCAACGCGATCATACTGCTCATCGCCAACGGGGTGTCCCGCGCGGTGTCCCAGAACAGCCTGTTCTAAGGAAGGAGGAAGCGACATGACCGCATATTCCACCAAGAACCTGCGCAGGGTCAAAAAGGGCAGCCACATCAGGCTGTCCCCGGGCGACCGGGTGTTTGGCGTCTGCATCTACGCCGTGCTGATTCTGCTCTCGCTGATTTTCCTGTATCCGATATTCTACGTGCTCAGCGCCTCCTTCTCCAGTCCGCGGGCGGTCGAGGCGGGCCAGCTGGTGCTGCTGCCCATCGAGCCGTCGCTGGACGGCTACGCCTATATCGCCCAGTACCGCGAGGTGTGGTCGGGCTACGCGAACACGCTGTTTTACACCGTCGTCGGCACGCTGATGAACCTGGCCTTCACCCTGCCCGCCGCCTACGCGCTCTCCAGGCGCGACCTGAAGGGGCGCAGTTTCCTGATGGGCGTGTTCATGTTCACCATGTACTTCGGCGGAGGCACCATCCCGCTGTACCTGAACATGAAGAGCTTCGGCCTGCTTAACACCCGTCTGGCGATACTGATCGTGGGCCTGGTGAGCGTGTACAACCTGATCATCGCGCGCACCTTCTTCATGAACTCCATCCCCTGGGAAATCCAGGAGGCCGCGCGCATCGACGGCTGCGACGACTTCCGCACCTTCTTCGTGATCGTGCTGCCGCTGGCCAAGGCGGTGACGGTCGTTTTGATGCTCTACTATGCCGTGCAGCACTGGAACAGCTACTTCCAGGAGATGATCTACCTCAAGGATCGCGGCAAGTTCCCGCTGTCCCTGTTCCTGCGCGAGATTCTGGTGCAGTCCAAGTTTGCCGAAACCGCCATCATGAACGGCGAGGCCTACTCCCCCGAGGAAATGCTCGCCCTGATGAAGCAGGCCGACACCGCGAACATGCTCAAGTACTGCTTTATCGTCGTGTCCACCCTGCCCATGCTGATCATCTACCCCTTCCTGCAGAAGTACTTCGAGAAGGGCGTGACCATCGGCTCGGTCAAGGGATAAGGACGCCGTAACCTTATGAACAAGGAGCTGTCATGATGAAAAAACTGAACGAATGCGTGCTCTACCAGCTGTTTCTCAGGCCGTTTACCCCGGAGGGAACGCTTGCGGGCGCGAAGAAGATGCTGCCGCACCTGAAGGACGTGGGCGTGGACATCGTGTACCTGTGCCCGGTCGTGTATTCCGACGAGGATAAGCGCGAGGACTACTGGAGCAACCGCCAGCGCGAGTGCGGCTTCCACAACCCGCAGAACCCCTACCGCCTGGCCGACTATGAGAAAATCGACCCGGAATACGGCGCGGACGAGGATCTGCGCGAGTTTGTGCAGGCGGCGCACGCACTGGAGATGTACGTGCTGCTCGACCTGGTGTACCTGCACTGCGGCCCCACCTGCCGCCTGCTCACCGAGCGGCCCGAGCTGTTCAAGCGGGATGAGCGGGGGAACATCGCCACGTCGTTCTGGCGCTTTCCGCTGTTCGACCTGGACAAGCCCGAAACCCGTGAGTACTTCAAGCAGAACATGATCTACTTTGTGGAGAAGTTCGACGTGGACGGCTACCGGTGCGACTGCGGCGGCGCGATTCCGGCCGATTTGTGGCGCGAGAACATCGCGGCGCTGCGCGCGGTCAAGCCGGGCGTGATCATGCTCAACGAGGGCACCGGAAACGAGCAGCTCGAGGCCGGGTTCGACTGCGACTACGGCTACTTTATCCCCTTCGACGTGGAAAAAATGGCGCTGGGCGAGTACTGGGGCGAGCATGAGAAGGCGATGAAGCCGGGTCAGATGACCGCCCGCGAGTTCACGGAGAAGCTGGTGCGCATGGCGCAGAGCAAGCCCGAGGGCAAGCTGGGCGCGCTGGGCGTTGAGAACCACGACATCGTGAACGACGCCTGGTACCACCGCATAGAGACGCTGATCGGCCATGAGGCCATGAATTGCGCGCTGGCGGTCTGCCTGCTGGCCAAGGGCTATCCTTTCCTGTACACCGGCGAGGAGGTGGCCGATACCACCCGCCACAGCATCCTGTGCAACCGCGTCTACGCGCCCAACTGCCGCGTGAACTGGTCAAACGCGCTGACTCACGCCGGGCAGGAGCGCATGGCCTTCCTTCGGGCGCTGACGGCGCTGCGCCACGCCCACCCCGCGCTGTGCGGCGGCTCCATCCGGGCGCTGGACAGCGGGGCGGACAAGGTGGTTTCCTTCGCGCGCGAGGCGGCGGGGGAGAAGCTCGAGGTCTGGATCAGCTTCTCGGATACAGAGACAAGTGTCCCTGAAATGCGGACTGACGGAGAAATCCTCTTCGGCGGAGCGGGCGGCAGGGGAAAACTGGCTCCGTTCGAGGTGCGCGTCATCAAAGCGCGCTGAATGCTCATATAATAGGAAGAAAACACGGCTCGCACGTTCCTTTTCGGAGCACGCGGGCCGTGTCTGCACAGTCAGACTAAAAGAGAGAAATCACGAAGAACAGCGCGGCGGTGATGACGTCCGCGAGCAGCAGACACAGATTCTGCTCGTCGTCGTCCAGGTCGTCAAAGGCGATGATTTCGTCGTCCACGTGGTCGGACAGGTCGCCGTAGGCGCGCAGCGGGTCGTGCCTGCGGCGGGTGAATTTTTTGGGCAGCTTGGGAATGCGCGCCCCGTCCACGCGCAGGTAGGCCAGCCAGCCCGCCGCGGCGAAGAGCGCGCCGAAGAACACGAACGCGCGCGACCTGGGCCACAGGCCGCCCGTGTTGACGAATTCATTCCAAAGGAGCGCCGCTGTCAGCGCGCACAGAAAGCGCGAGGAGGCCTTGTAGACCACGGGGCGAATCATATAGCGCTCAAAGCGCGGCCGTTTGCTGGGCATGAGAAGCCTCCTTTTGAGTGAGAAAGAACCTGTTCGTGCATAGTATACAGCATATCCCGGCCGTTTTCAAGCGTGAAATGCGCTTCCGCGTCAATCCGCGCGGCGGATCGGCAAGTTTTTTGCGCCCGGCCTTCAAATTAGAAGCGAATGTTCGGATTAACAGTTAAAAAGGAGTAAAATCATCCCGTCAAATGAATTTGCGGTTGACAGTAAAATGCAGGAATGCTATAATGCAATTTATAGAAAGACGAATCGCACGGTTCATAATAATTTATGGATCAATGCGCCGCCTTTCAAGTATTATCAAGGAGGACACACACCCATGAAAAAGACACTGTCTCTGGTTCTTGCGCTGGCTCTTCTGCTGAGCGCCATGGTCTTCGCGGTGCCCGCGAGCGCCGACGAGCTGACCGAGCTGCACACCTACGAGACCACCGCGCGTGAGCTCGAAAAGTGGAACATCCAGCTGTCTCAGGCCGCGCAGGATCTGAACATCCTGTGCAACCTGATCGATGGTCTGCTGACCAACGACAACCACGGCAACCTGGTGCCCAACGCCGCGAAGGAATACACCACCACCGACGGCGGCGAGACCTGGACCTTCAAGCTCAACGAGGGCATGACCTGGTTCGACAAGGACGGCAACTACAAGGCTGACGTCGTGGCGAACGACTGGGTTGTGGGTCTTGAGTGGGTTCTGAACTACGCCAAGAACGACTCCTACAACACCTCCATGCCGATGGAGATGATCAAGGGCGCCGCCGAGTACTATGAGTACACCAAAAAGATCGCCACCGAGGGCGGCGAAAGCGCCACCGAGAAGGGCATCAAGGAAGCTCAGGCGCTCGACACCACCAAGTTCCTGGAAATGGTCGGCATCGAGACCCCCGATGATTACACCATCGTGTATCACCTGATCGACAAGCTGCCCTACTTCCCCTCCGTCGCCACCTACAACTGCCTGTATCCCCTGTCCGCCAAGTGCGTCGAGGAGCTGGGCGTTGAGGGCTATCGCGCCGTGACCTGGGAGAACATGTGGTACTCCGGCCCCTACACCGTGAGCAGCTTCATTCACCAGAATGAGAAGATCCTGACCGCCAGCCCCAACTACTGGAACAAGGACGCCAAGCGCTTCGACAGCGTCGTGATCAAGATGGTTGAGTCCGGCGACGTGGCCTACAACCTGTTCGAGACCGGCGAGCTGGATCACGTGACCCTGACGCAGGCTCCGCTGTCCACCATCAGCTCCAGCGAGAGCCATCAGTACCACGACAAGCTGGTTGAGACCCGCCCCACCAAGTACTCCTATCAGATGCACTTCTGCTATGATAAGAAGAACGAGGACGGCACCCCCGATACCAACTGGAACACCGCCATCGCCAACACCGCCTTCCGTCAGTCCATGTACTACGGCCTGGATCTGACCAACTACCTGGCCCGCACCAACGCGGTCTATCCGCAGCACTGCCAGAACTACTGCTACACCGGCAACGGCGTGGCCTTCGACTCCAAGGGCACCGACTACACCCAGCTGGTGCGCGACGCGATCGGCCTGCAGTATGACGAGACCACCTACAACCGCGTGAATCCCGAGAAGGCCGCCGAGCTGAAGAAGCAGGCCATGGACGAGCTGTCCGCCAAGGGCGTGACCTTCCCCGTGACCCTGGATTACTACATCAAGGGCGACAACCAGACCGCCAAGGACTCCGCTGACGTGCTCAAGCAGATCTTCTCCGACTGCATGGGCGACGACTACATCGTGCTCAACATCAAGACCTACGTCAGCAACCTGACCAACGAGGTTCGTAAGCCGCAGCTGTGCGCCCTGTACATCAACGGCTGGGGCGCCGACTTCGCCGACCCGATCAACTTCCTGGGCCAGGAGACCTACGGCGAGGACAGCGCGTACTACTCCAACAACTACTCCATGGTCAACAACGCGACCGATGAAGACCTCATCGCCAACTACACCGAGTTCACCCGCCTGACCAACGAAGCCAAGGCCATCACCGACGACTATGACGCCCGTCTGGCCGCCTTCGCCCAGGCTGAAGCCTACTTCATCGACCAGGCCTTCACCATCCCCTGCAACTACGAGGTTGCCTGGGAGCTGACCCTGATCAACGACTACACCAAGGTCTACAGCGCGTACGGCATCCAGGCCTACCGCTATGTGAACTGGGAGACTCAGACCCAGGAGTACACCAGCGAGCAGTACGCCCAGATCAAGGCGGACTACGAAGCCGGCAAGTAAGCCTTCGCAAGGGACCTGACCTTCTCTGGGGTGGCCGTCCTGGCCGCCCCAGAATCTTCTATTATCCCCATATCTCCCGGACGAATCCGGTTTCAGTCAAAATTCACCGCAAGGAGGATGCAAGGCATGCTGAAGTATACGGTCAAGCGGCTGCTTCAATCGATGATTACCGTGCTGCTGGTGGTGTCGGTGGTGTTTTTGCTGTTCTGTATGCTGCCCACCGATTACTATTTTACCGAGGAGGAGCTGATGAAGTTCACCGAGGAGCAGAAGGAAGATAAGCTGCAGGCGGCCGGCCTTCTGGATCCTCCGCTGGTGCAGCTGGGCCGCTACCTCAAGAATGTCGTAACCAAACTGGATCTGGGCGTGAGCCGACGCGTGCAGACCAATCAGCCGGTGGTCGCGATCATCGAAAAGAAATTCGGCGTGTCCATGAAGCTGGGACTGATCTCGCTGGGCATTTCGCTGGTGCTCGGCGTGTCGCTGGGCGTGCTGCAGGCGCGCTATAAGGACGGCTTTTTCGACCATATCGGCACGGGCTACACGGTTTTCGTCAACGCCGTGCCGCACCTGGTGACCTATTCTCTGATTCTCGCATTCGGCGCCCGCGTGCTGGGGCTGCCATCCATGTATTCCGTGCGAAGACCCGGGCCATCCTCCATCCTGCCGATACTCTGTCTGTCGGTCGGCTCCACCGCGGGCTACATGCTGTGGATCCGCAGGTATATGGTGGATGAACTGAACAAGGATTATATTCGCCTGGCCAGGCTCAAGGGCCTGTCCACGCGCAAGGTCATGTACCGCCACGTGCTCAAGAACGCCTTCGTGCCGCTGGCGCAGTACCTGCCCTATTCGATACTTCTGACGGTAGGCGGCTCGCTGCTGGTCGAGCGGTTCTTCTCCGTGCCCGGCATGGGCCCGCTGCTGACCGACGCCATCGCCCGCTACGACGTGAACCTGTCGCTGGCCATCGTGCTTCTGTACGCCACGATGGGCATACTGGGTCTGTTCCTGGGCGACGTGCTCATGACGATCATTGACCCGCGCATCCGTCTGGACAGCAAAGGAGGTACGCGCTGATGGAAAAGACGATCAAGCTGGACGTCGATAAAAGCGCCGTGGAGAGCAACACCGGCAAAAAGTACGCCCGCGGCCGCGTCCATGTCAACTCGCGCAGCGTGATGCCCGAAAAGCAGCTGTTCTCCTTCGCCGAGTATAAGGCGCAGGACGCCGAGCGCATCGGCTACTCCGAGTATTCCTACTGGAAGAGCGTCTGGCGCAACTTCCTGAAAAACAGGCTGGCGGTCACGCTGCTGATCCTGTTCGGCTGCATGTTCCTGTTCACCTTCATCGCGCCCCTGATCAGTAAATACAGCGTGTATGACCTGCGCATCGACAACGCGCTGATGTTCACCCACCCGAACAGCGAGTACTGGTTCGGCACCGACAACCTGGGCCGCGACTACTGGAGCCAGGTGTGGTACGCCACCCGCTCCTCGATCATACTGGCCGTCAGCGTATCCTTCGGCCAGATCTTCATCGGCGTGATCATCGGCCTTCTGTGGGGTTACGTGCGCAAGCTCGACCGCCTGTTCACCGAGCTCTACAACTTCATCGACAACGTGCCCACGATCATCTACATGACCCTGATCGCCATGATGATCGGCAAGACCTTCACGGTCATGGCCTTCGCGATGATCGGCTTCGGCTGGCTTGCGACCGCGAGAAACATCCGCAACCTGGTCTTCATGTACCGCGACCGCGAGTACAACCTGGCCTCCCGCTGCCTGGGCACCAGCCTGTGGCGCATACTGGGCCGCAACATCTTCCCCTACCTGGTCAGCGTCATCATCCTTCGCCTGGCGCTGAGCATTCCGGGCACGATCGCCTACGAGACCACGCTGACCTACCTGGGTCTGATGGACATCTCGCTGCCCTCGCTGGGCATCCTGCTGCGCAACTCCCGCAGCTATTTCCTGGACTATCCCTATCTGCTGATCTTCCCGGCGGCCATCGTGTCGCTGATCACCATCACCTTCTACCTGGTGGGCAATGCGTTCTCCGACGCGTGCGACCCGCGCAATCACGTGTAAAGGGGGCGCGGCAACATGAGTGAAGAAAAAGTCATGCGCGCGGCAACCGGCGAGGTCATCGACTTCGATGCGCGCTCCAAGCAGATTCTGTCCAGCGGCCCGATTCTCTCGGCCAAGGACATTGAGGTTCAGTTCACCCTGCGCGGCCAGAAGCTGACCGCCATCCGACGCTGCTCGCTCGACCTGTACGAGGGCGAGACGCTGGCCATCGTGGGCGAGTCCGGCTCGGGCAAGTCGGTGTTCACCAAGTGCTTCGTGGGCATGCTGGACAAAAACGGCGCGATTACCCACGGCTCGATCAACTACGACGGCATGGATCTGGCGGCCTTCACCACCGAAAAGGAGTGGCGCGCCGTGCGCGGCCGCAAGATCGCCATGGTGACCCAGGATCCGATGACCAGCCTGAACCCGCTCAAGACCATCGGCAAGCAGATTCAGGAATCCATCGAGCTGCACCAGGGACTGCGCGGCGCGGCGGCCCGCAGGGAAGCCATCCGCATGCTCGAGCTGGTCGGCATCCCCGACGCCGAGCGCCGCTACAAGCAGTATCCGCACGAGTTTTCCGGCGGCATGCGTCAGCGCGTGGTCATCGCCATCGCCGTGGCCTGCAAGCCGCAGATTCTGATCTGCGACGAGCCGACGACCGCCCTGGACGTGACCATTCAGGCGCAGATACTGGAGCTGATTCGCCGTCTTCAGAAGGAAAACGGCATGACCATCATCTACATCACCCACGATCTGGGCGTGGTGGCCAACGTGGCCGACCGCGTGGCCGTCATGTACGCCGGCCAGATCGTCGAGATCGGCATGGTCAACGAGATCTTCTTCGACTCCTGGCACCCCTACTGCTGGGCGCTGCTGAGCGCGCTGCCGCAGCTGGGCGTCAAGGGCGAGCGGCTTCCGGCCATCGACGGCACGCCCCCGAACCTGTTCAACAAGGTCTCGGGCGACGCGTTCGCCCCGCGCAACCGGCAGGCGCTCAACATCGACTTCCTCGAGGAGCCGCCGCTGTTCGACGTGACCCCCACGCACCAGGCCAAAACCTGGCTGATGGACCCGCGCGCGCCGCAGATCAAGCAGCCTGACACCATCTACCGCCTCAGCCAGCAGCATCTGGAGGAGCAGGAGACCGCCCAGCTGCATCATCCGCACGAGGATCCCAACCGCGAGGTGCTCATCGAGGCGAAGGATCTGCAGGTGACCTTCGGCAGCGGCCGCAAGAAGTTCGTCGCCGTCGATCACGTCAACTTCCAGATTTTCCGCGGCGAGACCTTCTCGCTGGTGGGCGAGTCCGGCTCGGGCAAGACCACGATCGGCCGCGCGATCCTGCGCATCAACCCGGTCACCGGCGGCGAGGTGCTCTACAAGGGCCGCCGCATCAGCGGCAAAATCTCCAGGGAGCTCGACCTGGAAACCATCCGCAACTGCCAGATGATCTTCCAGGATCCCATGGCCTCGCTGAACGAGCGCGCCAAGGTGGACTACATCGTCTCCGAGGGCCTGATCAACCATCACCTGTACAAGGACGAAGCGGAACGCGCCGAAAAGGTGCAGAAGGCGCTGGAAGAGGTGGGCCTGCTGCCCGAGTTCTCCAGCCGGTTCCCGCACGAGTTCTCCGGCGGTCAGCGCCAGCGCATCGGCATTGCCCGCGCGCTGGTCATGCAGCCTGAGTTCATCGTCGCCGACGAGCCGATCTCCGCGCTGGACGTGTCCATCCGCGCGCAGGTGCTCAACCTGCTCAACGACCTGAAGGCCAAGCGCGGCCTGACCTACCTGTTCATCGCGCACGATCTGTCGGTCGTCCGGTTCATTTCCGACCGCATCGGCGTCATCCACAAGGGACAGATCGTCGAGCTGGCCGAGTCCGAGGAGCTGTTCAGGCATCCTCTGCACCCGTACACGCAGGCGCTGCTCTCCGCCGTGCCCAACCCGAACCCCTACCTCGAGCGCAGCAAGCAGCTGGTGGTCTACAATCCTGACCTGCACGACTACAGCGTCGACAAGCCGGTCTGGTGCGAGATCCTGCCCGGACACTTCGTCTACGGCAACGAGCGCGAGCTGGACGGCTACCGCAAGCAGCTGGGTCTGTAGCCGCCGGGCAGTGCCCGGTTCCACTTGCTACCGCCGGACAGAACACGAACCCAGCCGCCATAAATTGGAGCGGCTGGGTTCTTCGAATCTGCGGGCTTCCCCACAGATTGAAGATCGGCATTGCCGACGCGGGCAGTGCCCGGTTCTACCTGCTGCCGCGCATCCTGTCGACGACCCTGAGGGCCATAGATTGAAGCCCTCAGGGTCTGCGAAATCCCCCGAGCGGCAGGCTCTCTGGCTGGGGGAGGCTCCGCTTCGCTTCGCGCTCCCCCAGACCCCCACCGAAGTTTGTCCGCCGGGCAGGCAGGCTGAGCCTGCACGCACTTACTGCCGGTCGGCAGGGCCGACAGCCACTTGCTGCCGCGCATCTTGTCGACGACCCTGAGGGCCATAGATTGAAGCCCTCAGGGTCTGCGAAATCCCCCGAGCGGCAGGCTCTCTGGCTGG
>CAKUFB010000028.1 GCA_934647145.1 uncultured Clostridia bacterium | reverse complement strand
TCGAGAGGGTTGCGACCCTCTCGAGCTCTCCGGGGGTTTTTCGACAGTCTGACGCCGCTCCCCGCAAAGAGGGGGCGGCGCTTCGCTTATTCGGCGGGAAAGTACTCGTCGGTCACGCGGCGCGTCAGGCGAATGGAGCCATCCTCGGCGTACTCGTAATACTCGGTCAGGTAGGTGACGGCGTTTTCGCGGGTGTTGGTGATCAGCCGGCGGTTTTCGGCGTCCACCTCCAGGTTGCTCAGGCAGAACGCGTACTCAAACCGCTGGCTTTCCTCGTGCCACAGCCAGTAGTACCGGGGCAGGTTCGCGCCGGTCGTGCTCCAGGCCAGCACCGACAGATCGCCGGTTCCGTCGAAGTTCACGTCCTCGACGAACAGCTCCGCGTCCTGCGCATAGCTCGCCGCGCATCCGCCGTTTTCCTGCGCGTCGCCCCACTCGGCCAGCACCGCCTCGCTCACATCGATCGTCTGAAGCAGCGCGCCGTCCCTGTACACGTCGATTGCGGACAGGCCGAACTGACCCTCGTCCAGCGCCTGAGCGTGCAGCGTCAGGCGGAGCGTCAGCCCCTCGCGCAGGGTTACGTCCTTCTCGACTGTGTACTCCTTCGATTCGGCGGGCGCGCAGCTCAGGCACAGCGCCAGCGTCAGCAGCAGACAGACCAGTCTCCTCATGGCAGTTTCCTCCTTTTTGCGATACCTCTTGGACGGCGGGAGGGCGGGAAGGGTTCCGCGTCACCTCAGCGTCCGCAGAAACTGCTTGCGCTCGGGCGTGATCCGGTTGCCCTCGATCGCCTTCTGTATGGCCCTGCGATGCGTCCAGGGATCGAGGCGGCGGCCGGTCAGGTAGGGGAGCGCGTCCTCCTCGCGCGCGGCGAGCGCCGCAGCGAAGTACCAGGCGACCATCATGCGCACGTAATATTCCCCGGAGTGGATCTTCGCCACCCGCTCGGCGTACTCGGGTCGAAAGCCCTTATCCAGGTAGTATCGCATCAGCACGCCGATTCCGAAGCGGACAGTGTAGGTCTGACCGCTCTGCACCCACTGTAAAGCCTGCTCAGGCAAGCCGTCCGGGCGTTTTTTGAACAGCGCGGGGGAGAGCGAGTCGCAGGTCGCCCAGTTGTCCACGAAGGGCAGGAAGCGATTGAGCCCCTCAATCAGCGCGCCGTAATCCCTTTCACGCTCCAGCAGGAAGGCGTGCAGGTTATTTTCCTCGTAGTATTCGTGCGGCAGCTCGCGCAGAAAAGCCTCGGCCTCAGGCGTACCGGCAAGCGATCTGGCCAGCGCCCGCACCTCGGGCGTCCGCACGCCCAGTATCCGCGCGGGCGCGACGGTTGGAATCAGGCGCATGTGGAAGGCGCGATAGCCCTCGTCCGCGCGCTGCCTGAGCAGGGAAACGATTTCGTCCATGGCTATTCTCCGGCCGGCGGCTCGCCCGGCTTCTGCACCACCTGGCTAAAGCCCTCGCGGGTGCTCTTGACCAAGAGAAGCAGCGTCTGAACGACCGCCCGGCGGGTGGGCTCGTCCAGGTTCTTCAGCGACCGCAGCGCCCGCCGCACGGTGGTGAACCAGTTGTCGCCCAGCTCCTTGGTCGTGCGCGCGTTGGTCTGCTTGAGCACGGTATAAATGCCCTCGACGAACTGCTCGCGCTGCCTGTGATCCATCTGATCGATCCAGGCCGCCAGCGTGCAGTCGACAAAGCGGCTGCTGCGGTTGACGGTCTCCAGGTAGCAGAAGCGGTCTCTTTCCACGTCCCAGGAAAACAGATCGTGCTGCATGATGCCCACCTGCTCGCTGTGTACGATGGTACACCTGCCCTCGTTGCCAAAAAGCATGCCCACGACCGAGAACTGCGGCAGGAAGGTCTGTATGCGCGGCTTGATGCGCGCGTAGCCCTCGGTGGAGAGCACCTGCTCGGTAAAGCCCGGCCCGTCGAAGTTATAGATCGTCCGGATGCGCGCCTGCACGTCCTCGCGGCAGAAGGCCGATGCGTAGATGGCCAGGTTGCCGCCCTTGGAATGGCCGCACACGACGAGCGGACGCATCCCCTGCGCGGTCTCGTTCAGGTAGTCTACGGCCAGCGCCTGGGAGGGGACCGGGCATATCAGGCCCATGTTGAAGTCCTCCTTCCAGCCGATCAGCGTCTCATCGGTGCCGCGGAAGGCGACATAGAGCGCCTCGTCGCCCAGGTCAATGGTCGTGGCGGAGAACTGGGTCTGACTGGCCGCGTCCACCTTGCTGGCGAAGGCGACCAGGCGCGCGTCCTGAAATCGCGGGCACTCGGAAAGCAGGGACAGGAGCCGCACGTCGTCGGGCAGCAGCACGGCGCGCCCAATGTCGGGCGCCCGCAAAAGCAGTCTGGACGCCTCGCCCAGGGTCAGCGGCTCGCGCAGACTGCTCAGGTCGATGCGCTCGAAGGGCAGGTAGGAAACACTGGCGAGTATGGCGCAGTCCACCTCGTTAAAGGGGTACTGCTGCAGCGGCAAATCGCCGCGCCAGAGCAGATAATCGTTCAGGTTTGCGGTCATAATGGAACCTCCGGGTCAATTAAAAGAGGATCGACGTTTCCATCGTTCCTCTATTATACGAAACGCGAGCCGTCCCCGTCAAGCGCGAAATGTTACGCGTCCTGCCTGCTTTCAAAGAACGGGCGCAGCTTCAGGCGATCCCTGAACGCAAAGTGTTTTTCCATCCACCGCGAGCACACGCCGATCATCCAGCCGTCCACCACCGCGCAGATCACCGTGCCCCACTTGACGCCCTCGAACCGCCCCAGCCCGAAAAAGGCGAAGGAGATCAGTACGCTCAGCACGCAGCTGGTCAGGTCGTAGATCGTCTTGAGCTTATGGTCGGGCATGTGGCAGATGGGCGCGAGCTCCTTGACGAACAGCTCGTACACCTCCGGCGGGATGTACGTATGAAACACCATCGCCACGCCCATCGCGCAGAAGACCAGCCCGCCCAGGTACAGAAGCACCCGCACGCTCATCAGGTTCGCGGGAAGCAGCCCGACGAGCGCCGTGTTTGCGTCCAGCAGCAGCCCGTAAAACACCGCCGTCAGGAAGGAAAACAGGTAGTATGCCCGGAATCGCCTCAGGATCAGGCACATCAGCACCAGCAGCGCCGCCTGAAGGGTGTACTCCGCCATGCCGAACGTGAAAAACGGCAGCGCCGTCGTCGACAGCTTCAGGTACACCAGATAGGCCGGCGCGACCACCATCGACACGCCGAAGTCGGCCGCCACCATGCACGCCGCGCCCAGCGAGATCAGATAAATGCCCAGCACATACGCAAGCTCCGTGTAAAAAGTCCGCTTTTTCATCGCCGCATCCTGTCTTTCGCAAAAAATCAGCCCTCCGCGTTTGTGAAGGTAGAAACGCGGAAAGCTGATTTCATTGTATCCTGAAGCCGATCGAAAGTCAAGATAAATGTGAGAAAATCCGTCTTTTTACCGGATCAGCCGGTCGAGGAACTGCTTCAGGCGGCTTTTTTTCTGCGGAAGCACGGTTTTTGCGAAGCGCGGCTCGGGCAGGCAGGCGAGGTCGGTCGTCAGCAGCACCGGGAAGGGAAGGCTCGCCCTTTCGGCGGCCGCGGCGAAGGCGTCCACCTGCGCGTCCTCAACCACCAGGCACAGCTGCAGGTTTTCCTGCGGATTCGCCTCGAAGTAGCGCGCGTAGCGAGCCAGCTTTTCCTCGCAGTCGGCCAGGTCGTTTTGCCGGAACGCGTCGAGCAGGCAGTATGAGCCGCCGCAGGAGAAGGCGTGCTTGGGCCGCACGCGCACGCCGCTCACCCGGTCGAACAGGTAGGGGTGGGTATCCGGCTCGGCCAGCGCGCCGCGCGATTCGTTCATCATGCCCAGCAGCAGCTGGTTGGCGGCCAGGCGGGCCTTGACGCGCGCCGCGTTTTCCTCGCACAGGTCGGCCTCGCCGAAGTTGCGCGGGTTGCGCTCCATCAGGCAGTGGTAGCTGCGCGAGGGAAGATAGGTCTTGAACTTGCACTCCACGCCGCCGCTGGAAAAGCGCAGCGCCGCGATCACGTCCATTGCGCTGAGCCGGTCGAGCAGCGCGCCCAGCCTGCTGCGCTCGATGAGCAGCCCTCTGCGCAGGTACAGGTAGCGCTGAAGCTGCCAGGCGGTGCTGTAGCGCAGCTCCTCGACGGCCTGAGCGATGGCGCACAGCCGTTCGTCCGCGCGCGCGGTGTGCGCCAGGCGATAGGCCGTATGCGGCGCGGCCGGCTCGCCGGCCTCGCGCACGATGGTTTCGCTCGGGTAGGTGGAAAAGGGAGACCTTTCCGCGTCCAGATGAAAGGAAGGCGGCTCGGGCGGCGCCTTGGGCGCGTCCTCCTCGAGGGCGGGCTTTTTGACCTCGACCTGCCCGGAAAAGGCGGCAAGGTCAGTCCACCCCTCGGACAGATCAACGATCCAGTCGGCGTGGCGCATGGGCGGCTCATCGACCGGCCCGATCAGCCGGGAACGGATCTTGTGCGTTTCGCAGTCCACGCGCGTGATTTCCACCTGAACCCGGCTGCCGGATGGGGGAAACTGCTCCGCGTCGGCCAGGGTCATGATGTTCGGCGTGAGCATGACCCCCGCCGCCTTGGGAAACTGAAAGCAGACCGTGCCCGAGATCACCTCGCCGGGCGCGATATTCAGCCGCTCCACCGCGTCCTGAAACGTGCCGAACGCCGGCTTCGCGGTCAGCACCAGCCGCCCCTGTCCGTCGATTTCGCGCACGATGACGGGCAGCTCGCGGGGCATTTCGATGTGGTTGAAGTCGTCAATCCGGCCGCAGGAAAACTCCTTGACGTGTACCGCGCCGTTGACGCCCTGCGCCAGCTGATAAAAGGCCAGCTTGCCGCCCGGCGCGATCAGCTTGAAGCGCGCGCGGTAGGTGTTGCGCGTTTTATTCAGAAAGCCCTCGCGGATGCGCTCAAACTGCGCCTCTTCATAGGCCCTGATCGAATAGACGCCGGGCTGCGCCGCGGGGAGCATGCAAAGCGTCCGCCCCACCTGGCGCGCGGCGTATTCGGGTGAAAGGTTGGTCTGCCTGGTAATCTCGCGAAAGGGAATCGAGCCCCCGCTTCCGTCCGGCAGGCGAACGGCGAGGGAAAAGTCTTGCGGGTCGCAGGCGAGTATTTGCCCCGCAAGGCCGTTATCGTCCAGCATGGATCAGTCTTCCTCCTGTATATGCTTATTCTACGAATCGATAAAACGCAACTCATTCGAAATAATTATACCACATTTTCAGGACGGATTCAACACCCGGCGAAAATAAATAGTCAGGAAATCTGTAAATAGAAGTTGCCGTTAAGCGCCGCGCAGCGGTTGAAATCACAGGGCGCACGTGTTATAATGGTACAGAGTATATAGAATCATTCTGGAGGTTTCCGCTTATGAAGCGTCAGACGCTTATCAAAAAAGTATGCTGCGGCCTGCTGGCCGGTTTGCTTGCGGCGCTCCCGGCGCGCTCTGTACGCGCGGAGCAGACCGACGAGGTGATAACGCCCCCCTATTACGATACGGTGACCATCACGCAGGGTACGCTGAATATCGACGCGAAGGTCTACGTGCGCAAGGGCCCGGGCAAGAATTATGATCGCGTGGGCAACGTCAGCCCGGGCGAGGTGTTTACCATCACGGGCACCGAGGGCGAGTGGTACCAGATCGAGTTCGACGGCGGAAAGGGCTACGTCTCGTCACAGTTTGTGACCGTCTCAACCTTCGAGGATCAGGTGGAGCACGTGGACGCAGCGGCGTTCGAGGCGGGCATTCAGGACGCCTCCTACCCGGTGATCCTGGAGCGCAAGGGCTCCTACACGCTGCGCGGCACGGTGACCTCCTCCCTTCCCCTGACGGCCGTGTACGTGAAGGTGATCAATCAGGCCACGCTCGCGGAGGAGATTTCCGTTCAGGAAACCTTCGATCGCTCGAACAACGTCACCAGCTTCGACCTGGTCAGGCTGGACAACTACATCAAGTTCCGCAAGCTGACCTCGGGCGAGAAGCGACTGCTCGTCACGGCGGAAAGCGGCACCGTGACTGCGGACGTGCTGGACGTGACCTTTTTCGTCACCGGCAGCACGGACGAGGAACCGGCCAGCATGACCTCCGAGTGCAAGCTGGAGGTCGCGCACGGCAAGCCGGCGCAGCTGACCGACGAGAAGCTCTCCACCGGCTGGAAGCCCTCCTCCGACACCGACCCGCTGACCATCACGCTGCCGGCTTCGCCGCAGGCAGGGCTGATCTGCCTGTCGTGGATCGAGGGCGTGCGCAACTACACGCTGGAGTGCTATGACCGCGCGGGCGAGCTGGTCGAGACGATCGAGGCAAACTATTCCTACAATATGTACTCCACCAGCCATAGCCTGTCGGAAAACCTGGGCAAGCTGGTGCTGACGACCAACAACCTGGACGCCTCCGTGGCCGAGGTGCGCCTGTACGAGGCGGACAAGATCTCGCGCCTTGTCACCCGCTGGAACGAGAGCAACAAAAAGGCCGACCTGATGGTCATCAGCGCGCATCAGGGCGACGAGCTGCTGCTCTTCGGCGGCCTGATTCCCGCCGCGGTGGGCGCCGGAAAGAACGTCGAAGCGGTGTTCCTGTCCGGCAGCGGCCGCGACCGGCTGCAGGAATCGATGTCCGCGCTCTGGCTTGCCGGCCTGACCAACGCGCCGGTCTATCTGGGCTTTGAGGAAGAAAACGTGCGCAAGTATGAGGACGCGGTCAACGCCTGGGATCTGGAGACCGCGGTTTCCGCCCTGGTGGAGCGCATCCGCGCCACGCAGCCGGACGTCATCGTGACGCATAACGTGAACGGCGAGGACGGCAACCACCAGCACACCTATACCGCGACGCTGGTTCGGCGCGCGGTGCTGCTGGCGGCCGATCCGGCCTCCTATCCGGAGTCCTATTCCAAGTACGGCGCGTGGGAGGTCAAGAAGCTCTACATCCACCAGTACGAGGCCAATACGGTCAAGCTGGATTACGAGCAGCCGATCGAAGCGTTCGGCGGGCTCACGGCCAATCAGATGGCGGAGCTGGCCTTTGGCCGGTATGCCTCATTGCGCAAGCAGTCCATTACGCGCTCCAACGAGAAGTTTGAAGCGAACCGCTACGGCCTGATCGCGTCCACGGTCGGCGAGGATTCGTCCAAGACGGATCTGTTTGAACACATCGAGGGATAACCTCAAGGAGGAAGACACCGGATGCCTGCCGAAAAACAAATGAAACCGAAGAAGAAACTGAGCAAAAAGGCCATACTGGCGCGCAAAAAGCGCATTCGCAGGAAAAAAATCCGCCGCATTGTCGGACGCACCGTGCTTTCGATTTTCACCCTCCTTGCAGTGATCCTGGGCTCGGCGTACGCGCTTTTGAGCGTCATATTCCTCGGCCCCTCGCAGACAATGGGTGATTTGGTGACCAAGTCGCTGTTTGAGACCAGCGCGCTCAAGTTCGTGCCCGGTCTGTTCTACTCTCAGGCCGAAATCGACGCCATCAACGACCGCAACCGGATCATTGAGCCGGAGGGCGAGACCGACCTGAGCCTGGTGACCATCCGCCGTCCGGAGGAACAGACCGATCAGACTGATACGGACGCGGCGCAGGAGGAAAAGGACGTCTACGTCGAGGAAATCACCGGCGCGACCTATCATGGCTGGATGATGGTGGTTCGCGATCCCTCGCGCGTGAGCGTGGGCGTGTCGCGCGACTACTTCACCGACGACGCGCGCGGCATGCGCATTGCGGAAATGGCCGAAAAGTACAACGCGGTCGGCGCGATCAACGGCGGCGCGTTTGCGGACAGCGGCGGCATGGGCAACGGCGGCATGCCCAGCGGACTGACCATTTCACAGGGCGAAATCTGCCACAGCAAGGGCGGCGCGGATCTGACGACCGTGGGCTTTACCGAGGACGATATACTGGTCGTGGGCAAATTCACGAGGGATAAGGCCAAGGAGCTCAAGCTCCGTGACGCCTGCTCCTTCGGCCCGGCGCTGGTCGTCAACGGCGAGCCGGTCGAGTCCTCGGGCGCGAGCTCAGGTCTGAATCCGCGCACGGCCATCGGTCAGCGCGCGGACGGCGCGGTGCTGATGCTGGTCATTGACGGCCGCCAAGTCAACAGCATGGGCGCGAGCTATGCGGATCTGGTGAGCATCATGGTGCGCTACGGCGCGGTGAACGCGTGCAACCTGGACGGCGGTTCCTCGTCCAACATCTACTACGAAGGCGAAATTCTGAACGACGGCGTGGCGATTACCGGCTCCCGGCACATCCCCACCACGTTCATTGTGCGGTAAGGAGGCTTGGCCATGAGTGACGTTGAAAAGAAACGGAAGAAAAAAGGCCATACCCAGCCGCCGCGCAAAAAAAAGAAGAAGAAAAAGGGCTTCCCGGTTTTCTACACGATTTACTTTACCCTGATCGTGCTGGCGGTGTTCGCCGTGGCGTTCGGCATGAGGTACCTGCGCGGATATCTGGCGGCCTATGAAAACAGCCAGCCCAAATACGAGGCGGAAAAGGTCGCGCAGACCTTCCTGAGCCGCGATTTTGATACGCTGTTCAACTATGAGGATCAGAGCCTGTTCACCGACGAAACGAAGCAGCAGTACGTCGACTACATGAACGAGCTGACGAGCGGCATGAATATCACCTACAAAAAGACGGTCAGCGGCATCGAGGGCGTTGAGCGCTACCTGGTCAAGGCGGATGACGTGCCGCTGGGCGAATTCACGCTCAAAAAGGATGGCCAGCTGGACGAATACGGCTTTGAGGGCTGGACGCTCGACACGATGAAGACCACGGGCGTGCTGCGCGGCGAGACCTATCGCGTGACGGCCCCCACGAAGAGCACCGTTTACGTGGATGGTCAGGCACTTTCGGACGACAAAATCGTCGAGCGGGACATTCCGATCTTCACGGTCGAGGAACTGCCCGAGGGCGCGCACGTGCCGACCGACTGCGTCTACGAGTTTACGCGCTACTTCGGCGTGAAAGAGGTCAGGGTCATCGACCAGTACGGCGAGGAAAACGCGCTGACGAAAGAGGGCAGCAGCTATACCGCCGCCTTCAATTACGACGATGAACGCATGGCCGGCGAGCTGGAGGAGCGCATCGTGGAGGTCGTGCGCCGCCTCAGCTGCTTTATGACCGACGACTACTCGCGCACCAAGCTCTATCAGGATCTGGTCGAAGGCTCCAAGGCGTACTCCTACGTGCGCCGGTTCGACACGAACTGGATCATGAAGCACAAGGGCTATGAGTTCAGCAACATGCAGGTCAGCAACTACGTTTCGTACGCGGACGACTTCTTCTCCGTCGAGACGCGGTACGACTACACGATCATCTACCGCAAGGCCGATCCCGAAACCTACCCCACGGCGTATCGACTGTTCTTCAAAAAGGTGAAGGACAAGTGGTATCTATACGACCTGACGCTAATTTAGGAGGGAATCTTATGTATCACTACAAGACCAAGGGAACCTGCTCGCGCGAAATCGAGATTGAGATCAAGAACGACGTAATCGAGTCCGTCCACTTCGTCGGCGGCTGCACCGGCAACACGACCGGCGTGGCGGCGCTGGCCAAGGGCCTGACGCTGGACGAGGCGATTTCCCGCCTGAAGGGAATTCAGTGCCGCAACGGCACCTCCTGCCCGGATCAGCTGGCCCGCGCGCTGGAGGCCTACAAGGCGGAAGAGGCCAGGTAATCACTCGGCGGCGAAGGGCGCATCGCTTTTTTTGCCGCCTGTGTTTATACAGGAGGAAGAAATGAACGATACGCGATCGGGCGGCAGGGGCGCGGCATGGCTCACGGCGCTGTGCGTCGTGCTGCTCAGCCTGGGGCTGTGGGCGCTTCTGTCCGTCTGGACGAATACGCCCTTCGCCGGGAAAAGCTCCTATTGCACCTATACGCTGCAGGCCATGGCCTGGCGAAACGGCAGTCTCTCGCTGGGAAAGGACTATCCGTGGCTGGAGCTGGCCGTGTACGAGGGCGACTGGTACGTCAGCTTTCCGCCCACGCCCACCGTGCCGGTATACCTGCTGACCTTTCTCTTCGGCGACAACGTGCCGGACAACCTGCTCATCAAGCTCTACGCGCTCATCGGCATGCTGGCGGTGTTCTTTGCGCTGCGCAAAAGGCAGGGCAACCTGCGCGCGGGCTTCATTGCGCTGATGACCGGCTTCTGCGGCTCGGCGGCGGCGCTGGCCACGCAGGGCGCGGTGTGGTATCAGGCGCAGATGCTGGCGTTCTGCCTGACGGCGTGCGCGGTCTGTCTGACCGCGCGGGGCAGCGTCACCCTTTCGCTTTTCCTGTACGCGCTGGCGGTTGGCTGCAGGCCGTTTAACGTCGCGTACGGGCCGCTTTTGATGCTGATTTGGGCGCGCAGGAAGCGACTGCATGCGACACGCGAGCTGGCGCGCGGCCTGTGGAAGGGAATCGCGCTGGGGCTGTGCGTGGCGGCGGCCTACGCGGCGTACAACTACGCGCGCTTCGGCAATCCGCTCGAGTTCGGCACGAATTACCTGCCCGAGTTCATGCGCAGCGCCCACGGCGAGTTTTCGCTGAAGCACCTGGCGGGCAACGTCCGAAACGTCGTGCTGGGCTGGCCGATTGAAAAGAGCGAAACCGGCTGGGCGATCAAAAGGTTCGGCTTTTCACTGTTTCTGGCCAATCCGCTGCTGATCTGCCTGGTCGTCCGGTTTGTGCTGGACGCGGCGCAAAGGCGGCTCAACGCGGTCAAATGGCTGTGCATGGCGCTGTTCCTCGCACAGATGTTCCTGCTCCTGCTGCACAGAACGTTCGGCGGGTTCCAGTTCGGCGCGCGCTACGCCTTCGACCTCGTGCCCTACTACGTCGCCTACCTGTGCGCCGACGAGCGCCGCCTGAGCGCGTGGGAAATCGCGCTGACGCTGGCCGGGCTCGCCTTCTCGCTTTACGGCGTGTCAGTCATTCATATCTGAGGAGTTTTCCAGTCTCCCTCGCCTGAAAGCGGGGGAGTTTGCGCTTTTTCGACAATATTCGTCTCAAAAAGGCCTCTAGTCAGGCGCGGAAAAACATGGTATAATGCTGACAGGGAAGAAGCAAAGCGCTTTCCGGGTCGGCGGGCGGCTGCGCTGCCGGAATGCATTTCAGGAGGATCATGCGATGATTATCGGCGAATTCTGCGACACCTTCCCGCCTGAATTGGACGGCGTGGGCACGGTCGTCAAAAGCTATGTGGAGGAGCTGACGAAACTGGGCGACGATTGCTACTTTGTCGCGCCCAGAGATCCAAAGTACAACGCGGCTGCGCTGCCCTTCAAAACGCTGCTCTACAGGGGCGTCAAAATGCCGGACGAGCCCTATCACGTGGGGCTGCCGGCGCTGGATCTGAAGTACCTGCTGGAGGAGCGCAGGCTGGGCTTCGACATCGTACACGCCCATTCGCCCTTTACCGCGGGCATGAGCGCGCTGCACCTGGCCGGCAGGCGAAAGATTCCGGTCGTGGCCACCTTCCACTCCAAGTACTACGACGACTTCTATATTAAAACGCACAGCGAGCTGCTGGCGACGCTGGGTACGGATCTCGTGGTGAATTTCTATAGCAAGTGCGACGAGGTCTGGACGCTCAACGACAAGACCGCCGAGGTGCTGCGCCGGTACGGCTATAAGAAGGAAATCTTCATCATGCCCAACGGCACCGACGCCTGGACGCCGAAGCCTGAGGAAATCGAGGCCGCGAAGCGCCGCTGGGGACTGGGCGAGGAGACCGTGCTTTTGTACGTGGGCCAGATGAACTGGAAAAAGAACCTGGCAAAGACGCTCGAGGCCACGGCGCTGTACGCGAAAAAACACCCCTGCCGGCTGATGATGGTGGGGCAGGGCCCGGACGAAAAGGAAATCGCGCAGCGGGTGCGGGAGCTGGGCATCGAGAAAAACGTGCTGTTCACCGGCCACATCGCCGACCGGGAGACGCTGATGAGCATCTATGCCTGCGCCGACCTGCTGGTGTTCCCGTCCAGGTACGACAACGCGCCCATGGTGCTGCGCGAGGCGGCGGCGGCCGGAACGCCTGCCATTCTGCTGCGCGGCTCGTGCGCCTCCTCGGGCGTTCAGGACGGCGTGAACGGCCTGCTGTGCGAGGACACGCCCGAGTCGATCGTCTCCTGTATCGAGCGCGGCCTGCCTGAAAGGCGGAAGCTGGGCGAAAGGGCGCGCGAGACCATCCCGGAGCCGTGGAAGGTCATCGTGGCCAAGGCCAGAAACCGGTACCTGGAGCTTATCGAGCGGAAAAAGGCCGAGACCGGGGAATAAACAGATCGTTACATAAAGGAGAACGTCATGGACATCAGACACGCAAAACTGGAGGACATGCCGCGGCTGCTCGAGCTGTACGCCCGGGCCAGGCAGTTTATGCACACCAGCGGCAACCCCAACCAGTGGACGGGCAGTTATCCGAGCGAGCAGGTGCTTGAGGCCGACATGCGGGCGGGCAACCTGTACGCAGCCGAGGTGGACGGGACAATCGAGGGCGTCTTCGCCTTCATCGGCGGCGAGGATCCGACCTACCGATACATCGACGGCCGGTGGATAAACGACGCGCCCTATCATACGATTCACCGCATCACCACCTCGGGCCGCGTGAAGGGGCTGTCCGCGCAGATTTTCGCCTGGTGTGCGCGGCAGGCGGGCGGAAGTCTTCGCGCCGACACGCACGAGGACAACGCGCCCATGCGCCACGTGCTGGAAAAATTTGGATTTGTCTACTGCGGCACGATTTACCTTGCGGACGGTTCGCCGCGCAGAGCGTATCAGTACATTGAAAAATAGAATCGAGGGAGAACACAATGAGCTATCTGGATTACGCCGTGAAGCAGAGCATGAACATGCTCGCGATTCCCAGCCCGACCGGCTTTACCCGGGCGGCGACCGACTATCTGCTCGCCGAGCTGCGCGATATGGGCTATGAGCCGCAGCGCACGATCAAGGGCACGGTGTGGTGCGATTTGGGCGGCGAGGGGCATCCGATGCTGCTGTCGGCGCACGTGGACACGCTGGGCGCGATGGTGCGCTCAATCAAGCCGAACGGACGCATCCGCTTTACCCACATCGGCGGCTGGCAGGAGGCGACGGTCGAGACCGAGAACTGCCTGGTACACACCCGCGACGGGCGCAGGTACTCGGGCACGGTGCAGCACGTCAACGCCTCGCAGCACGTCTTCCGCGCGATGGGCGAAAAGCCGCGCAGTGAGGAGACGCTCGAGGTGGTGCTGGACGAGCTGGTCAAAACCGCCGACGACGTGCGGGCGCTGGGCATTGACGCCGGCTGCTACATCAGCTGGGAACCGCGCACCGTGCTGACCGAGTCGGGCTTCCTCAAGAGCCGCCATCTGGACGACAAGGCCTCAAGCGGCGTGCTGCTGGCGCTGGCCAGGGCGATCAGGGCGGGCGACGTCCTGCCCTCGCGCAGGGTGTACATTATGTTTACCGTGTATGAAGAGGTCGGCCACGGCGCGGCCTGCCTGCCCGCGCACGACATCGAGGAGATGCTGGCGGTGGACATGGGCTGCGTGGGCGACGACCTCAAGTGCGACGAGACCATGGTTTCGATCTGCTGCAAGGACTCGGGCGGCCCGTACAACTACGACATGACGAGCAAGCTCATTCGCCTGGCCGAGGAAAATCACCTGGACTACGCGGCCGACGTGTATCCCTACTACGGCTCGGACACGGGCGCGGCGCTGGGCGCGGGCGAGGAAATCCGTCACGCGCTGATCGGCCAGGGCGTGTTCGCCTCGCACGGCTATGAGCGCACGCACGTCAGGGGAATCGACAACACGCTTAAACTGGTCTGCGCCTATGTGCAGGCCGAGCCCTGATCGGAAGGAGGATTCGCCATGAAGCAGCACATCGACACCATTCCGGTATGGGAGGCCTATCAGGCGGACTGCGAGTGCCCCCTGTGCCGCATTCGCCTGAAAAACGAGGCGATGTACGTGGACAACTTCCTGGGCGCGTCGGTCATGGAGCCGTCGACCCGCGTCGAGGTGAATCAGAAGGGCTTCTGCCAGAGGCACTTTCAGATGATGTTCGACTCGGGCAACCGGCTGGGTCTGGCGCTTCTGTGCCACACGTACCTCAAGGAGACCATGGCCAAACTGGATAAGGACGCGCAGGCCGCCAGGGAAGCCGCGGCGGGCGAGGCCGGCAGGTCGATCTTCGCGCGCGTGGGCGGCAAAAAGAGCGAGGGCGTGCAGGCGGCCGCCGACTCGGCAAAGGAGATCGCCGGCAAGTGTATCCTGTGCGAGCGGCTGGACGCGACGATGGAGCGCTACGTCTACACGCTGATCTACATGTGGAAGCACGAGAGCGAGTTCCGCGCGGCGTTTGAGAAGTCCAAGGGCTTCTGCCTGAATCACTACGCGCAGGTGCTCGCGCAGGCGCAGAAGGATCTGAGCGGCAAGGAGCTCAAGCAGTTCGTGGACACGCTGTGCGGCCTGCAGAAGCAGAACCTCGAGCGCATTGAGAAGGAAATCGAGTGGTTTACGCTCAAGTTCGACTATCGCAACCAGAGCAAGCCCTGGGGCAACAGCCAGGACGCGGTCGAGCGCACGATCAACAAGCTGCGCGGCGCGTGCGTGGGCGATTTGAAGATACCGGAGGAATGACAGATGGATTTCAGTCACTTGACAACCGAGCAGGTCAACCCGGACAGCCTGAATCTGGACACGCTGTCCACGCTGGACGCGGTGCGCCTGATGAATTCGCTGGACGCGCAGGTGGCGGGCGCGGTGGCGCAGGCGGCGCCGCAGATCGCGCGGGCGGTGGACGCGATTGCCGAGCGCTTCCAGATGGGCGGGCGGCTGATCTACTGCGGCGCGGGCACCAGCGGCAGGCTGGGCGTGCTGGACGCGAGCGAATGCCCGCCCACCTTCGGCGTGCCGCCTGAGCAGGTCGTGGGCCTGATGGCGGGCGGCGAGCGGGCGATTCGCGTGCCGATCGAGGGCGCGGAGGACTCGCCCGAATTGGGCGCGGACGATGTGCGCCGGGCGCGCGTGGGCGAAAGGGACGTGCTGGTCGCCATCAGCGCCAGCGGATACGCGCCGTACTGCGTGGGCGCGGTGGAAGAGGCGAAGGCGCGCGGGGCGTTCACGGTCGCGGTGGTGTGCGCAAGGGATTCGGTGCTTTCGCGCCACGCCCAGGTGTGCATCGAGGCGGTGGTCGGGCCGGAAATCGTGTCCGGCTCCACCCGGCTGCGCGCCGGAACCGCCACCAAGATGGTGCTCAACATGCTCACGACCCTGTCCATGGTGCGCGTGGGCAAGGTATATAAAAACCTGATGGTGGATATGAAGCCCAGCAACGCCAAGCTGCGCGACCGTGCGGTGCGCATCGTCATGCAGGCGCTCGGCTGCGCCCGGGAACGCGCCCAGGCGCTGCTGACCGAATGCGGCGGGAGCGTCAAGGCTGCCATCGTCTGCGGCGAAACCGGATGCGGCGCGCAGACTGCCGAAAGGGCGCTGGATACCTGTCGGGGCTTTGTACGCCGGGCCATTGAACAGGTCGGGAGCAGGCAATAAGCGAACTCCCTCGCGGCCACAAGCGCCGTGGGGGAGTTTTATCATGCGCTTGGACGGGCGAGCGGGCAAACGTCAGAGGAGGCTCCGGGGGAGGACGAAGCGAAGCGGCGTCGCCCCCGGGGAGCGGGGCGGGGGGAAGCCGGGCTGGCGGAAAAAAGCGCTCGGACGGGCGAGCGGGCAAACGTCAGAGGGGGCTCCGGGGGAGGACGAAGCGAAGCGGCGTCGCCCCCGGGGAGCGGGGCGAGGGAAAGCCGGGCTGGCGGAAAAAAGCGCTCGGACGGGCGAGCGGACAAGCGTCAGAGGGGGCTCCGGGGGAGGACGAAGCGAAGCGGCGTCGCCCCCGGGAGCGGGGAGGGGAGAAAGGTACTGAGCAGGCGCTGCATCGGGGCGCAGAGGGGGCAGAGCGTGAACTTCACGTAAAAAGATGAGGGAAAGCGGTAAAAACTGGAAAGTGAAAAAAGCGGGAACTTTGCGGAGAGGGGTATGGTCTAAACAGTAAATTCAGGAAAGGATGTGGTACTCAATGAAACGGTTCCTCAAGGTATGTCTCTCGGTTGTTCTTCTGCTCGCGCTGCTTACGACGGCAGCCTTTGCGGAGGGCGCGGTCGTCAAGACCAGAACCAGCGACGGTTCGCTGAAGCTGCGCGCGGGCGCGGGCACCAACTACGCGGTTAACGGCTATGTCAAGAACGGCGACGCGATCGACGTGCTCAAAAAGGGCGACGTCTGGTCGAAGGTGAAGGCGGTGAAGTCGGGCAAGACCGGCTATATCAAGAACATCTACATCAAAGCCTCATCATCGGGCTCGACCGGCTCCAACATGGTGCGCGGCAAGAACGTGTACGTCAGCGAGAACGGAGGTTCCCTGAAGGTTCGCGCCGGCGCGGGCACCAATTATGCCATCAACGGCTACGTGCAGCACGGCGACGCGATCACCATTCTGAGCCTGGGCAATAAATGGTCGATGATTCGCGTGGAGAAGAACGGCGTGGTCGGCTTCATCCGCAACGAGTACATCTACGGCTACGGCACGCCCGGCTGGAGCACGGATGCGGGCCTGGACAAGCCCACCGTGAGCGCGTATGACGCGGCGACCGTGATCACCAAGTACGCGACCAGCACCGTGAACCTGCGCAAGAGCGCCTCCGCGTCCTCCAATAAGGTGGGCGAGGTCAAGCGCGGCACGTACCTCAAGGTGACTGGCAGCGAAGGCAACTGGTACAAGGTGACGACCCGAAGCGGCGTGACCGGCTACATCAGCAAGAGCTACGTCTCCCTGGGCGCGACCGGCCGCACGGTAGCCAACCTGAACGTCCGCCAGGGCGCGGGCAGCGGCACGGCCAAGCTCACGACGCTGGCCAAGGGCACCTCGGTGACCATCCTCAGCGTGGACGGCAACTGGGCCAAGATCCGCTACGGCAAGTCCTCGACCGGCTATGTCAGCATTCGCTATCTGAACTACTGACCGACCGGGAACCATGAGAGTACAGATGAGAAAACGTCCGCCTGAAGCGCTGGACGAGAGAACAGCGCCCCATTTCGCCTGGCAGCGGGATGGGGCGTTTTCTGTGCGTGGCTACAGCGCCAGGTCGACGCGGCCTGCGTTCCAGGCGGTCACGAAGGCGTGAACCTGCTCGGGCGCGTTATTGTGCAGCAGGACGTCTGCGTGCAGTACGCGCGTTTCGCCGGGCATGAGGAGGAAGAAGCTGTCCTCGGCGGCGCAAACCGTGCCGTCTTCGGCGGTGTCGATGCGCACCGGGAAGGCAGGGACGCTGCCCGCGTTGACGATTTCCAGGTCGAAGGTCATGCGGTTGGCCTTGCGCTCGCTGGAAAGCAGGCGAACCTGCAGGCTCGTCTGCGTGCCGGACGCGATCTGAGGCTTGAGCCAGGGGCCCTTGTCGAAGCTCAGGTTGGGCTGCATGCGGGCGCGGCGCTCGGTGCGGAAGGC
>CAKUFB010000027.1 GCA_934647145.1 uncultured Clostridia bacterium | reverse complement strand
CACCGTACACGCCGCTGGGCACGATTGAAAGTTCGAAAGGGCTGCGGCCCTCTCGAGCTCTCCGGGGGTTTTTTGACTAGCTGGTGGGCGGGGGAGCTTGCTCCCCCGCCACCCTCTCCGGTTTTGCTGAAGTCTGTGAGTTTTACGGGGAATTCCGGAAAACCGGAGAATTCGGGAGCTCTAGTCTATGGCTCCCGAATTCGTCGATAGAATCCGCGGCAGCAATCGGAACCGGGCACTGCCCGGCGAAGACCTTGGCCGCTCCAATTTATGGCGGCCAATGGTCGTCGATAGAATGCGCGGCAGCCAGCGCGCAAACTTCGGTGGGGGTCTGGGGGAGCGCGAAGCGAATGCGGAGCCTCCCCCAGCCGGGCCGCAGTCGGCAACGCCGACATGAGTTTTCCGGGGAATCCCGGAAAACCGAAGAACCCGGGAGCTTGAATTTATGGCTCCCGGGTTCGTGTGCTATCCGGCGGCAGCAGGTGGAACCGGGCCCTGCCCGGCGAAGAACCCAGCCGCTCCAATATATGGCGGCTGGGTTCGTGTTCTATCCGGCGGCAGCATCCGGCAGTCGGCACTGCCGACCAGCATGACAGATCAGCAGCACTGCGTCCTTCATGCCTTCCGCCTCCCGGCAGTCGACAAAGCCCGCGCCCCGCAGTAGCTCAAGCTCGTGGGGCACAGTCAGCGGGGTATCGAAATGGACGAACTGTTCCTCTGGGACGCCCTCCTTCAGGCGTTTTTCGCGGCAGGTATCGCGCAGCAGCGCCTCCTCCTCGTCGCAGCAGGCCATGTAGTCGCACAGCATGAATGCGCCGCCCGGGCGCAGGCTCTCGCGAACGCGGCGGTACAGGTCGGCCTTTTTTTCGGGCGAAAAGTGGTGCAGGCTCTCAAACGAAATCACCGCGTCCCATCGGCCTCGCCCCAGGTCGGCCTCAAAATAGTCGCCGCAGACCGTCCGCACGCCCGGATGCCTGGCCTTCAGCTGCTCGAGCATCGCCGGGCACAGGTCAAGGCCGGTCACGCGCAGGCCGGGGTGCAGCAGGAACAGCTCGTTCAGCTCCAGTCCCGTGCCGCAGCCCAGGTCGAGCACGTCGCGCGCGTTTTCGGGAAACAGGCTCGCAAAGCGCCGGTAGTCCTCGCGCCAGTGCGCCATGTGCGCTTCGTACCCGTCCAGCCGCGCGGTAAAGAAGTCGCTCATCGCCTCGAGCGGCGCGTCCTGCTGGCTTTTGAGCCAGTCGCGCAGGCCGTTCATGTAGGCCTGTACATCCTCTCGCGGGTTCATGAAATCACCTCGCTTCGCGTCATGCGCCGATAATCTGCCTGCCTCTTAGAAGTGCCGGCGGACGGTGTCGTCAAACTCGAGCACTTCGCGGCCGATCCAGCCGGCGTTGTGGTATTCGGGCAGCTGGGGCATGACCTTGCGCAGCATGGTGGCCAGCTCGGTCCAGGCGCACTGGCCGCGCTTTTCGGCGCTGAAATCCGCGCCGTTCCAGCAGGAACCGGCGACGACGGGCATCAGGCGCAGGTACTCGGGCAGGTGATCCCAGGTGGTGGCCAGAAAGCCGAAGGCGTGCGCGCGGTCGGCGGCCTCGCCCATGGCCTCGTTGTTGCCGTGGCCGTCCCAGGGGCAGATGACGGTGTCGAAGCCGTGCTGCATGAAGTGCTCCATGGTGGGGGCCTTGGGCTCGGTCAGGCTGTACTGCCAGTCGGCGATGACGATGCGCCTGTCGAGCAGGGGGAGCGCCTCGTGGGTGCGCTGGTCGGGGCGGGAGGTGGCGATGTTTGGGTGCTTCCAGACGGTGGTGTCGAGCAGCTGATCGCCCCAGATGATCGGGCGGCGGCCCTGCGCGGCCAGCTCCTCGGTCAGCTCGTTGAGGTAATCGGCCAGCAGCTTGCGGGTGTCCTGCGCGCTGCAGATCGGGCAGGTGGCGTAGGAATAGGACTCGTCGCAGCCCAGGTGGAAGTACCTGCCGCTGCCGCACAGCTCGATCAGCTCCTGCCGGAGTGCGCGCAGCACGCGGCGGGTCTCGGGGTTGCTGATGCACCAGGTCCAGCCGTCCGGCTCGAACAGCAGCGCCCTGCCCGGGTTCTGGTCGAGCACGACGTGCTTGCCGTAGCAGCTGCGGCACTGCGCGGCGTGGCCCAGGTGGTTGAGCATCGGGATGACCTCCATGCCCAGATCCTGTATCAGGCGCACCAGCGGGCGGATCTGCTCCTTGGAATAGGCGTGCTTCGGCCAGGCCAGCTCGGGCAGCGCGTCGTAGCGCAGCATGCCCCAGAATTCGAGCACGACGTGGGTGAACTTCATCATGCCGGCCAGGCGAATGGCCTTTTCAAGCAGTATGAGCGTGGTCTCGGGGAACACGCACAGGTGGATGGCGCGCATGCCGGCAATCGCGGGGTGATCGTGAATCTCCACGGCGGGCAGGGCGTAGTCCGGCCTGTCGTCGAGCGCGACCGGCACCACCAGCTGCACCAGCGTGAACAGGCCGTGCAGCAGTCCCACCGCGCTCTCGCCGCGCACGAACGCGCCCTTTTCCGTCACGGTCAAGGCGTACTCGTCGCCGGCGCCCAGCGCGGGGCAGTCGTTTTCGGTCGCGCACAGCACGGCGCAGTTTTCCTGCAGGCGCTCGTCGCGCACCACGCGCAGGGCGTTTTTCCGCATGCCGTAGCGGTTCCACAGTCCCTTGTATTCCTCGATCATGCCCTCGGTCAGCAGCGGGGCGTTGACGCGCAGGGTGGCCTCCGCGCCGAAGTGGAGCTCGCCGCTCTTCGCGGCCACGCTGGCCGGAACCGGCGTCAGGTTGCGCAGAATCATGTTCTGTTTCCTCCTATCATGGCGGCAGAACCCCTCAGCCGCCTCCGGCGACAGCTCCCCTTTCAGGAGAGCCTGTGCATCGAGATGAATGTGCCTCTCCTGAAAGGGGAGGTGTCCGCAGCGCGGACGGAGGGGTTCGCCTATGCAGCATAAAACGGGGGAGGAAACGCTCCCTCCCCCAAAACAGTGAATCGCTCGCGGGGAAGCCGCTTGCCGACCACGAAGAATTCGCCTGCTCTGGTATATGGCGGGCGAATTCGTGTTTCGTCCGGAAGCCTTGAGGGGGAAAACACTGTTTCTCCCACCTGCGAAGAATCCTGAGGCTTTAATTTATGGCCGAAGGATTCGTGCGGCTCAAGCGGCAGCAGGCGCGTGCAGGCTCAGCCTGCTACAGCTTCACGGGCTGGCCGGTGCGGATGGACTCGTAGCAGGCGTTCATGGCCTGGATGGTGGCCTTGTGCCAGCGCAGGTTGATCTGGGGGGTCTTGTGGTTGCGGATGCAGTCCACGAACTCGTCGACCAGGCCGACCCACTCGTCAAAGTAGGTGTAGCGCACGGTGTAGCGCTCGTCCGGATTGCCGCTGTGGTAGCAGTTCGGGCCGAAGCAGTCCACCATCATGGTGCCCTTGTCGCCGGAGACGATCAGGTTGACCTCCATGCGCTTGGGGTAGATTTCCCAGCCGGGGCCGGGGGCGGGCAGGCGGTTCTCCTTGCGGCTCCAGGAGGGGTCGAGGGAGAAGATGACGCCGTTCTTCATGCGGCCGGTGACGGTGAGCATGTCCTCGACCCTGATGTCCTTGCGGATGTTGGGCGCGACCTCGGCGTAGATGGTGTCGAACTCGCTGCCGGTGACCTTGCGGATCATGTCGAAGATGTGGGGATGGTCGCACAGCGCACCGCCGCAGAAGCGGGGATCGCCCTCGCGCAGGTGCTGCTCATGGCCGTAGCTGAGCTCGGGATCGCCCTGCCAGGGGAAGGAGAACACGGGCGAGAGAGTGATGTTGGTAGCCTGGAAGGACTTCATCTGGCCGATCGCGCCCTCGTCCAGCAGCTTCTTGAAGCGGGCCACGACCGGGTTGTAGTGCAGCTCCAGCTCGACCTGGCACACGACGCCGGCCTTCTCGGTCAGCTCGATCATCTCGTCGTATTCCGCCATGTCGAAGGAGGGGATCTTCATGGACAGGATGTTGATGCCGCGCTCGGCGCACAGCTTCATCTGGCCCAGGTGCTCCTTGTTGGCCGAGGCGATGACCACGGCCTCGATCTCGGGATGCGCGTCCAGCATTTCCACGTCGCTGCCGTAGCAGGGCACGCCCTGGACGGCCTTGAGGAAGAGCTGACGGGCGAAGTCGTCGGTGGTGGACACGGCGACCCAGTCCAGCTTCGGGTTCTCTTTAAGTACCTGATAATACTTGCGCGTATGACCGTGCGTCATACCCATCATGGCAATCTTCAGCGGCTTCATCACATTAACCCTCCACAATCAGTTTCTTGCCGGTCTCGGCGGACTCATAGGCCAGCGCGACCAGCCTGTTCAGGCGCTCGTCCTGGCGGGCCATCTCGTCCAGCAGCTCGGGGCTCTTCAGCGCGGCAAAGGCGCAGCGAACCTTCGCGATCTGGTCGATGGTCAGGCCGAAGAGCTCGAAGTCCACGTCGGTATAGCCCTCGGGCGTCTTGTCGGTCTCGCCGTAGACGTAGATGGAGTTCTGGTTGATCTGCGTGTCGACCACCTTGTCCAGCGCCACGCCGACCGAGGCGATGATCTCGTGCTTGTCCATGATCTGCGCGCCCTCGGCCAGGGTTGCGGCCAGCTCGTAGTTGACCACCACGCCGCAGTCGAGTTTGGTGACCATGTTGGCCAGCTTGTCGTCGGCCATCACGGCGTACACCGCGACGATTTTGGAGTCGAACAGGAACTCGGCGACGTCGAACTCGCGCTTGATCATGCACCTCAGGCACTCGTCCCTGTGGGTGATGAGGGTGGTGCGCAGGACGCAGGGATCCTTGAGCGTGCCGTCGTTCAGGAGATTCTTCAGCTCGACCATCCGGCGCTCATACCGCCAGGGCAGCAGGGCGTATTCCTTCTCGCCGATGAGCAGGGCGTTCTTGCCCTTCACCAGTCTGGCCTCGCCCTCCGCGGCGACCTGATACTTGTTCAGCAGATACGACAGACCTTCGTTGGGACACGTCATGACGTTCATAGCTTGCTCCTTCCTCGATGTGTCATCACATCATTTTGATTCGGTTCTTATACTTCTTGAGGTTCTCGGCGTTGTACGCGTCGCCCTCGGGGGTGTTGGCGCTCATCCACACCGGCGGCTGGATGCCGCGCTCCATGCAGATGTGGCAGGTTTCGATCTCCAGCAGGTGCGCGATGGTGAAGTCGACCACGTTGGACACCGGGGCGATGGGCGTGCCCATGCCGGGGATGTTCACGATGCAGTCGCCGACCGGGTTGTAGTCGTCGATGCACACGTCGGCAAAGTCGAACAGGTTCTTCTTGTTGGGGTGGCGGATGAAGTGATCCTTTGGCATGCCCTCCTGCCAGGCGGAGGAGGACACCGCGATGATCTTTGCGCCGGCCTTTTTGGCCTCCATGGCCGCGTCGATCGTGGCGGGGTTGATGCCGATGTTGTGGAAGATGATCAGCACGTCGTCCTTCTGCAGGTCGTAATACTTGACGATGGCGCTGCCGTAGTTGACCGTGCGCTCCAGCTCCAGGTATTTAAGCGCCTGGTTGAACACCGACAGGCCGGTCTCCATGATCGGGTTGATGTTGCACAGGCCGCCCGCGCGGAAGAACATTTCGCCCATGCACAGCGTGGTGTGTCCGCCGCCGCCGTAGACGCTGATCAGGCGGTCGTTGGCGATCGCGTCGGCCATGAGCTCGGCGGCCGCGTGGATGTTGTCGGCCTGCTTTTCGGCCACCTCGCGGATGTTTTTGATGGCGTTTTCCACGTATCCGTAATCGTGAAGCATGCGTTTTCCCTCCTCATTATTATTCGTTATTCGTCTCTCATTGCACGCAAGAATTGCCTTTGCATAGAAGTAATGAGGCTTTCTTGCAGGTGTTTTCCGGGTGGGGTCCGGGGAGGCGCCTTTTTCAAAAAGGCGGCCTCCCCGGCGTACTTCTCCGTTACTTGGTCAGCACGCGGCGGTAGTTTTCGCCGATGCGGTCCCACAGCTTGAGCGGTTCGGGCGCGGCGACGATGGTGCCGTAGCCGCCGCGGTAGGTCCAGGTGCCCAGGCGATCCACGCCGGCCTCGACGTACATGTCCACCACGCGGTCGATCTGGCTGTAGTCGGCGGGGCAGGCGTTGTAGCCCATCAGCCAGCGCTCGCACTCCTTGCCGTACCTGTGGGCGACCTTGACGCAGCGGTCGGTGATGTTCTTGAAGAAGGAATCGGCCAGCGACCAGTTGATGATGGTGGTGGAGAACACGTCGAAGTAGGGGCAGGCGGCGACCATGTCCCAGTTGTCGTAGCCGCGCTGCTCGGTGACGTAGTAGGTGTTCTGAGTGGCGTGGACGCAGCAGGTGATCTCGAGGTCGGGATTGACCTCCTTGATCTGGCGGGACGCGTCGGAGAGCGTAAAGAGCGCCTCGCGCCAGCGGAACTGCTTCACATCGTCGTTCATGTATTTGGGCATTTCATAGCCGTAGTAGGCCTGGAACTTGGCCATGCACTCGGGGCAGCGGCAGGTCCAGTCGTCGGCCACGCCGCCGGTGATGGAGGCGATGCCCTTGGGGAAGGCGTAGTGCGGCTCGTCCCAGAAGAAGCCGTCCACCTCGGTCTCGCGCGCCAGCTTCAGGCACAGGCGGTTGAAGTAGTCGCGGAAGGCGTTGCTGTTGAAGCAGGCGAAGGGCAGGGGCTCGCCGGTCAGCGCGGAGACCTGGCGGTGATGGATGTTGTTCTGCAGGAACAGGGAGACCTGCTCGCCGCCGAAGTACTTGCCGATGCCCCACAGGTCGGCCAGCACGCGAAGACCCAGCTCGTGCGCCTTTTTGACGATGTTGTTGATGTTGGGAAACCAGAAGTCCATGTCGAACTCGGTGATGGCCAGAATCACGGTATCCACGCCGTGCTCGATCATCTCCTGGAAGTCCTTTTCGGCGTGCTCCACGTAGTTGAAGCCGTAGTAGCTGACGGAAGTGTGCTTGATCGCCATGTGTACATTCCTCCAATGTGTGTCGTTGTGTTACTCGGAAACCTTGTATAGCATGTCCCGCGTGTGCAGCGAGCGGAACTGTACTATCGGTGCGGCGGAGGAGCTCTCCCGCACGATCAGCGAGGGCTCCAGATAGTAGGAGGTGTCCTTTTCCTGGCCGGACTCGATCTGCGCGATGAGCAGGCGCACGGCGGTCTCGGCCATGTCCTCGATGCAGTAGGACACGGTGGTCAGCGAGGGGGTGGACATGGCGGAGACGGGCAGGTTGTCGAACCCGGCCACCGCCATGGTGCGCGGCACGCTCAGCTTGAGCTGATGGCAGGCCTGCAAAAGGCTCATGCCCAGCAGGTCGTGAAAGCAGAACACGGCGCACGGCTTGGGCAGGCGGCGCGCGAACGCGGCCAGCTCGTCGCTGATCTCGTCGCTGGACTGCGCCTTGACGCGCAGGATGTGCGCCGGGGGCAGCTCATAGCCGGCCTGGCTCAGCCCGGCGAGGTAGCCGTTCAGGCGCGGATCCTGCCGGCTCTCCATCTCGAGTCCGACATAGGCGAAGTGCGGATACCCCTCCCGCAGGAAGTGCTCGGCCACGCGAACCGACGCGTGCGTGTTCTGCGCCAGCACGGCCTCGCCGAACGCCTGGGCGGGCTTGCGCCCCAGAAAGACGTGCGGCAGGCGGTAGCGGTCGTACATGGCGGCGGTCTCGCTCACGATGCCCGGGCAGGTCAGCACGCCCGCGGCGCCGATGTCCACGAACGTGTTGAGGATTTCGCGTTCCCTGTCGGGCTGGTAGCCGCTGGCCGCGGTCAGCAGGCGATACCCGGCCGCCTCGGCGCTGCGCCCCGCCGCCTTGGTCAGGGCGGAGAAGAAGGGCGTGTCGATATTGGTCACGTGCAGGCCCAGTATGCGCGTGTCGCGCGCGGTCAGCCGGCCCAGGGGGCTGTCCGGCCGCACCCGGCCGTGGCACAGAAAGTAGGTCTTGCCCACCAGCTCGATCAGCCGCTTTTCGCGCAGGCTGACCAGTATCCGCTGCGCCGTCACCAGCGACACATGCCGGATCTCAGCCACCTCCCGCGTGGAGAGAAAGCGGTTTCCGGGCGCGCCGTAGGCTCCGGAGAGAATCTCCTTTTCCAGCCGTCTGAGCTCATCCCGGCTGCGGCTGGAGAGGGACGAGTCGTTTTCGTGCGTCATTGCGAAATCCTTTCTCCGTGTGTTTCTGCGTTAAATATACGCGCGTTTTGTCCGAGCGTCAATCACAACCGAGCGAAAATAATATAATATCAACGCCGATATTATACTTATCGCGCGAACTTGTGAAGCGTACCCTATGGCATTTTGCGCGCAAACCGGTAAACATTTGAAAACCCGTTGTCGAGAACGCCGTTTGATGGTATAATGCATAGTAGGGTGATTATAGTCGCCTGAAATGATTGAAACCGCGGGGCGGCTTTGTCCGTCCAAAGCAGTACGTACAGTCTGCCCTCAAACCGCCTACTCTTGATACTTTCTATGGAAGGAAGGATGAACGTTGGAATTTTGGACTCAGCACGGCGCGGCGATTCTCAGGTCGCTGGCGACCAACTCAGTGTACGTCATCACGGTGGGACTGTTCATTGTGGCGATTTTCCGCTGCATCACGCCGGTGGCCAAGTGCCGCATGCAGCTCAAGCGCGCCATTCGCAAGATCAAGCGCGGCGACAAGAGCGACGTGTGGCAGGACAAGAACTTCCTGGGCAAGGGTCAGCTGTACCAGCAGTGGAACGAATACCTGCACAGCCGGCTGTTTGCCGACGACGAATATCACAACGCCAGTCCCCTGGATGACTACATCAACGACGAGACGGTCATCTACGAGCCCGGCTTCACGGCCTTCGCCGACGCGGTGCCCGGGCTGCTGGTGTCGCTGGGCTTCCTGGGCACGCTGATCGGCCTGGTGCTCGGCCTGCGGGACTTCCGGATTGACGACACCGCCAGCACGATGGAGGCCATCAAGGTGCTGGTCAACGGCATGCGGTACGCCTTCACCACCTCGATCGTGGGCGTGATCGGCTCGATCAGCTTCTCGCTGATGCTCAAATGGGTGCAGGGCAGCGCGCGCAAGACGCTCTCCCGCTTCTATGACGTGATGCAGCACCACGCGCACATGGTCACCGTCGACCCGATCACCCAGATCACCATCTATCAGCAGGAGCAGACCACGCTGCTGCACTCCCTGGCGCAGGATCTGACCGGCTCGTTTACCGACCGGGTGGGCGCGGCGATCGACATGGCCGTGCAGCCCATGCAGCAGAGCCTGGATCGCTTCGTGACCGCGACCACGCAGAAGCAGCTCGAGGGTCTGGACATCATCGTCAACCGCTTCGTGCGCAGCATGAACGACTCGCTGCAGGGCCAGTTTAACAACCTGGCCAAGACCATCGACGAGACCTGCCGCTGGCACAGGGACACCCAGGAGACCGTGCAGGCGACCATCGAGGGCCTCAACCGCGTCTCGCGCGACATCGTGCAGATTCAGCAGATGTCCGAGTCGCTGATTACCAAGTTCGACAAGTACATGAACCGGCTGGGCGCGGCGCAGCACCAGATCGACGAGGGCTTCAGCGTGGTGTCCTCGGGCGTGAAGGACATGGAAATGGTCGCGCGCCAGCAGGCCAGCTATGTCTCCCAGATCGGTCAGATGCAGGCCGACTTCATGCGCGAGGTCACCTCGTTCCAGACCCGCATGGATCAGTTCACCCGCACCTTCACCGAGAGCGCCAATACCTCGGCCAGCGCCATGATGAAGGTCTCCGCCGAGCTCAAGCACAACGGCGAGGCGCTCACCACATCCCACAAGGCCTTTACCGACGGCGTGAACGAGGAGCTCAACCACGCCTTCGGCATGTTCGACGCGAATATGCAGGACATCATCGACGACCTGACCGGCGTTATCAACAGCATCAAGGCCTCGGTCGACACCATGCCCCAGACCCTCAACCAGACCGCCCGCCAGTTCGCCGAGCAGATGCGGCAGCTGACCGGCTATCTGCAGGACTCCCAGGAGCGCATGGATGACGCGCTTCGCCGCGCGAACGGCGCCTCCCGCCGCACTGGAGGGATGTAACCATGCCGCACTATCACAGCAGTCACCGGAAAACTCCCCGTCAGGGCGGAGACAACGGCAGCTTCTGGGTCAGCTATTCCGACCTGATGAGCGCCATCGTGCTGGTGTTCGTGCTGATCCTGTTCTACTGCATGTATCAGTACTTCGACATGCTCGAGGTCAAGACCGCGGAGCTGCTGCGCCAGAGCGGCCTGCTCGACGAGCAGCAGGCGGCGCTTTCCCAGTCCGAGGAAGACCTTTCCTCGGCTCAGGCGGCGCTCAACCAGAAGCAGAGCGAGCTGGACGAGCAGAGCAAAAAGCTCTCCGAGGCGGAAAAGGCCTCCCTGGCCCAGCAGGCAAAGCTGCTGCTGCAGGAGCAGACCCTCGCCGCGCTGCAGGACAAGCTCAATCAGCAGGAAAGCCAGCTCGCCCAGCAGCAGACTCAGCTGGACGAGGCCACCCGCCGGCAGCAGGCTACCCAGGCGCAGCTCGAAAACCAGCAGGCGCAGCTGGAGAATCAGCAGGCGCAGCTGGACAAGCTGGTGGGCGTGCGCGCAGAGCTGATCAGCAGCCTCATCAGCGCGCTGGCCGCCTCCAACCTGTCCGGCGCGAGCGTGGACGACTCGGGCGCCATCGTGTTCGACACGTCCATGATGTTCGACACCAACAAGTACACCCTCAAGGACGTGGGCAAGGCCTTCCTGGACAGCTTCATCCCCAGCTACCTGAGCGTGCTGATGAGCGAGGAATACGCGCCCTACGTCAGCCAGATCATCATCGAGGGTCATACCGACACCTCCGGCTCCTTCCTGACCAACATGACCCTGTCCCAGAACCGCGCCAACGCCGTGCTTCAGTATATCCTGAGCGACGAGTTCACCGGCATCCCGCTGGCCTCCAAAAAGCGGCTGGAGCAGATCGTCACCGTCAACGGCCGCAGCTACAGCGACCCGGTCTACCGCGCCGACGGCTCGGTGGACATGAACGCCTCCCGCCGCGTGGTCATCAAGTTCCGCATGAACGACGAGGAAATGGTCAACCAGATGCTCGAGCTGCTCAGTCAGAACTCGCCCGCGCAGACTGTCGAGCCGGCCGCGACCGACGAACCGGCCGCAACCGACGAGCCGACCGCCGCGCCGGAGAACTGAGAAAACCCCTCAGTCGCGCTTCAAGACCATCTATGCCTCACCTGAAAGGGGAGGCGCCCGCGGCGCGGGCGGTGGGGTTCGGAAATACAGACCTTGGCCGCTTTTGGCAGCCTGCCCCGCCGACCGGCAAGCAAGTGGAACCGGGCACTGCCTGGCGCAGACCTTGGCCGCTTCAATTTATGGCGGCCAATGGTCGTCGATAGAACCGGCGGCAGCAAGCGGCCGTCGGCCCTGCCGACCGGCAGCAAGTGGCAGTCGGCCCTGCCGACCGACTGGAAAGGAAGAATCAAAATGTTTCAGGCTGTGAATCTTCGCTGTGAGTATCGCGAAAACCCGCTGGGGCTGGACGACCTTCGTCCGCGCTTCAGCTGGCAGCTCCAGGACACCGCCTCGACGCAGGCGGCCTATCGCATTCAGGTCTTCTGCGAGGGCATGGACACGCCCTTCTGGGACAGCGGAAAGATCTCGTCCCGCGCCTATCACCTGATTCCCTACGAAGGCCCCGCGCTCAAGCCGCGCAGCCGGTATGACTGGCGCGTGCGCGTGTGGGACAAAAAGGGACAGGACAGCGACTATTCGCACAATGCCTTCTGGGAAACCGGCCTGATGACCACCCGCGCGCCGGCCGGCCGGTTCATCGGCTCGAGCGAGGATACCGGCGCGATTCTGCAGCCGCCCATCCGCCTGCGCAGGGAATTCGAGATTCGCGGCGAGGTGGTCAGCGCGAGGGCGTATACCACCGCGCTGGGCGTGTACAGCCTGTCCATCAACGGAAAAAAGGTCACGGACGAGCTGCTCTCGCCCGGCTGGACCAGCTATAACAGCCGCCTGCAGTACCAGACCTGGGACGTGACCGGCCTCGTGCGCCGGGGCGAAAACGCCGTGGGCGTGACCCTTGCCGACGGCTGGTACCGCGGCACCATTTCCCGCAGGAAGCACCCGGGCGGCTTTGCGGGGGATAAGCTGGGCTTCTGGGGCCTGCTGTATGTGCGCCTGAAGAACGGCAGCGAGATACTCTACGCCACCGACGGCTCCTGGAAGGCCGACCTGACCGGCCCGATCCGCTACGCCGACTACTACGACGGCACCGCCTACGACGCGCGCCTTGAGACCCCCGGCTGGGACGAGGCGGGCTACGACGACTCGGCCTGGAAGAGCGCCGTGGAGCGCAGCATGCCCGCCTGCCGCCTGATCGGCCAGCGCGACGCGGGCGTCAGGGTCATGCATACCCTGCCCGCACGGCAGATCATCCATACGCCCAGGGGCGAAACCGTGATCGACTTCGGCCAGAACATGGTCGGCTGGGTCAGGTTCCGCGTGAAGGGCCCGGCGGGACACACCGTGACCGTCCGCCACGCCGAGGTGCTGGACAGGGACGGAAATTTCTATACAGACAACTACCGCGACGCGAAGGCGCTCATCGAGTATACTCTGCGCGAGGGCGAGCAGACCTTCGAGCCGCAGCAGACCTTTTACGGCTTCAGGTATATTCAGCTGATCGACTGGCCGTGCGAGGCTTCGGCCGCGGACTTCGAGGGCGTGGTCATTCACTCGGACCTGGCCGAAACCGCCGGCTTTGAATGCTCGGACGAGCGGGTCAACCAGCTCTTCCGCAACATCCAGTGGGGACAGCGGGGCAACTTTGTGGACGTGCCCACCGACTGCCCGCAGCGCGACGAGCGGCTGGGCTGGACGGGCGACTGCGAGGTGTTCGCGCGCACGGCCTGCACCAACATGGACAGCGCGCTGATGCTGACCGAGTGGCTCAAGGATCTGGCCTGCGACCAGAGAAGCGACGGCGCGGTGACCTACGTCGTGCCCAACGTGCTGGGCGAAAAGGCGGCGGGCGGCGCGGCCTGGGGCGACGCGGCGGTGATCGTGCCCTGGACGATCTACCAGTGCTACGGCGATCTGCAGGTGCTGCGCAACCAGTATCCGTCGATGCGCGCCTGGCTGAGGTACAACGACGGCCACTCGACCGACGGCGTGATCGTCGATGTGAGCGGCGAGTTCGGCGACTGGCTGGGTCTGGACGCGCCGTCGGGCAGCTACGTGGGCGCAACCGACAAGAGCCTGATCGCCAGCGCGTATCACGCCTACAGCACCTACCTGACCATGCGCGCGGCCGAGGCGCTGGGCTACGACAAGGACGCCTACGAGCTCAGGCAGGCGCATAAGAGCCTGGTGCGCGCCTTCCGCCGGGAATTCATCACCCCCAACGGACGGCTGGCCGTGCGCACGCAGACCGCCTACGCGCTGACGCTGCACTTCGAGCTGGCCGAGGAGGAGCACCGCGACCGCATGGCGGCCGAGCTGGTGCAGATGATTAAGGACAACGACTATCACCTGACCACCGGCTTCGTGGGCACGCCATACCTGTGCCTGGCGCTGACCGAGTGCGGGTATCACGACGTGGCCGGGCAGCTGTTCATGCAGACCGGCTACCCCGGCTGGCTGTACCCGATCACCCGGGGCGCGACCACGATGTGGGAGCACTGGGACGGAATCAGGCCCGACGGCAGCTTCTGGAGCCGGGACATGAACTCCTTTAACCACTACGCCTACGGCGCGATCGGCGAGTGGATGATGCGCGCGCTGTGCGGCGTGGACATGACCAAGCCGGGCTACGGCGAGCTGCTGCTGCACCCGCGCCCGATCGAGGGCCTGTCCTTCGTGTCGGGCTGGCTGATGACCCCGGCAGGCCGCGTGCAGTGCGACTGGCGCATCGAGGGCGACGAGCATCAGGTGTCCTGCCAGATCCCGGTGGGCGCGACCGCGCTGCTCATTCTGGAGCACGCCGACCTGCACCAGGTCACGGAGAGCGAAAAGCTGCTCAGCGAGGTACACGGCGTGTTCCGCTGCTGGCAGTCCGACGACGACGTGATGATGGAGCTGCGCAGCGGCAAGTACGCCTTCAAGTGGCAGGCTGAGCCTGCACCCCACTGCTAGCGCCGGCCAAGCGAATCTGTCGGCCATAGATTGAAGCCTCCAGATTCTTCGTGGTCTGAAAGCTCGGGGCTGCTGCCCCACAAGAGCTGCGAGCCCCATCGGTCGGCGTTACAGGCAGCGAAGGCGGCGAACGCAGGCGCGAGGGCCTGCGGTGTGAACTGGTTTTGCGAGACAAAGTGTGAGGAAGTGTACGCGTTTTGAAGTATATTTGCAGACTGCTGTGGTATATCGCCACGAGGCTGATTATCCTCAGCGTGGTGGCGGGCCTGCTGATCCTGGCGTTTTACCTGTCGATGGACACCTCGAACATCTACCTGCTGCTTCGCGACGGCATGCAGCAGCGCGCGTCGGTGATCCTGACCCAGAAAAACGCGGACACGCTGACCAACTACTTTACCAGCGATTTCCTGATGAACGACCAGACGCTGCGCATCGGCCTGTCCGACCAGTCGCCCTACGTCAATTATAACGTGACCGGCTTCACGTATCAGGTGTCGATGGAGAGCATGTGGGCCTGGCCCTGGGACAGCACCGCCACCGCCACGATCGTGGAAAAGATTCCGAAGATCAACGGCAAGGTCAAAAGCGGCAAGAGCAAGCAGGTCGCGTCGGCCAACCCGCCCGCCTGGTACGGCGGCAGGTACGTGGTTACGCTCAGGCGCATCAGCGGCCAGTGGAAGATCGCGGGTCTGAGGCAGACGCAGATCATCGTGGAGCCGACGGCCGCGCCGACCGATTCACCCATCCCGGCGCCGGTGAGCTGACGATGCGCATCGGCAATGTGCAGGTGGGTCAGGGCGCGGCGCTCGCCCCGATGGCCGGGGTGTCCGACCGGAGCATGCGCAGGCTGTGCCACGAGATGGGCGCGGCCTTCTGCGTGAGCGAAATGATGAGCGCCAAGGGATTCCTCTACGCCCCGCGCGACTGCCGCGCCACGCGGGAGCTGCTCGCGCGCGACGACGCGGAGGGGATTGTGGGGCTGCAGCTGTTCGGGCGCGAGCCGGCGCTGATGGCCGAGGCGGCCAAGCAGCTCAGCGGCCTGGGGTTCGAGTTTTTCGACGTGAACATGGGTTGCCCCGCGCACAAGATCGTGGGCAACGGCGAGGGCAGCGCGCTGATGAAGGAGCCTGAGCTGGCCGGGCGCATTGTTTCGGCGATGGCGAAGGCGACGGATAAGCCGGTGGCGGTCAAGATCCGCGCCGGTTGGGACGAACAGTCCAAAAACGCGGTCGAGATGGCGAAGCGCCTGGCGGACTGCGGCGCGGCGATGATTACCGTGCATGGCCGCACGCGCGAGCAGCAGTACCTGGGCCGCGCCGACTGGGACGTGATTCGCCGGGTGAAGGAGGCGGTGAGCGTGCCGGTCGTGGGCAACGGAGACGTGCGCTCGGCGGCGGACGAGGCGCGCATGCGGCGGGAAACCGGGTGCGACGCGTGCGCCGTGGGCCGGGCCGCGCAGGGCAATCCCTGGATCTTTCAGGAAATCGCCTGCACGTATCGCGGGGGGGCCTATACCCCGCCCACGCCGCGCGAACGGGTCGAGACGGCGCTTCGCCACGCGCAGCTGCTGTGCGAGCTCAAGGGCGAGAAGGCCGCGCCGCTTGAAATGAGAAAGCACCTGGCCTGGTATATGCAGGGCATGCGCGGATGCAGCCGGCTGCGGATGGCCATCCAGCAGGTGAGCGACATGCGGGGCATGAGGGAGCTGCTTTACGGCTATCTGAAGGAACTGGAGGAGGAAGAGGCATGACCAGGAAGTGGGTTCGCATACTCTGTCTCGCGCTGGCGGTGCTGCTGGTGCTGGGAACGATCGTGTCGGCTGTGCTGGGCATGGGCTGACGGAGGAATCGGTATGAACGGAATCAGGCGAATACTCGCGTTGACGCTCGCGCTGCTTTTGTGTCTGGCGCCTTCAGGCGCGCGTGCGGAGGAGGGCGAGTCGCGGCCAAGCTATGAACTGCACATGAGCCTGCTGGAGAACGAGCAAAGCCTGCTGGTTCATCAGCAGGTCACTTATACCAACGACACCGGGCGGCCGCTGAGCTATCTGATGTTTCAGGTGTACGCCAACGCGCTCAGGCGACAGCAGAGCGCGCCCTTCGACGCGGACGAACAGCCCTACAAGCACGGCTTCGCGCCGGGCGGGATCGAATTCGTGTCCGTGCGGGTGAACGGCGAGAGCGCGCAGTGGGGCATGCAGGGCGCGAGCGAGTGCTTCATGCGGGTGGCCTGCGAGCTGAAGGCCGGCGAAAGCGCGCAGGTGCAGTTTACCTATTACCTGCTGCTGCCCGAGGTCGAGGGCATGCTGGGCGCGGGGAATACCTGGCGGCTGAACGCCTTTTACCCGGCGCTATGCGTGTTCGACCGGCCGACCGACGACTATGTGCTGGGCGCGATGAGCTCGGTATGCGACGCGTACTTCGCGGCCATGAGCGACTATACGGTCACGCTCGAGGCGCCGAGCGAATACCGCGTGGCCTGCTTCGGCACGCCGGAAAACATCGATGAGCAGAACGGACGCGTTTCCTGGCGGATTACGGCGCAGAACGTGCGCGAAATCGCGCTGGTGCTGAGCAGATATAAGGAGTATATGTACGACCTGGACGGGGTGACGCTGAGGGTGCTTTCAGGCAGCGCGTCCGCCGCGAGGGCCGTCCGCGACGCCGCGCGAGAGGCGCTCGAGGCCTATGGGGAGTGGTTCGGCGCGTATCCGTACGACACGCTGACCGTGACCGAAAGCGACTGCCTGGTCGAGGGCGACGCTGCCGCGGGAGTGGTCAGCCTGAACACCAAGCTGTTTTCCTGGAAAAAGCGCGACGAGCTGAAGAACGAGCTCGCGCGGCAGCTGGCCAGGCAGTGGTTCGGCGGCCTGGTCGGCAGTAATCCGGTGCGCGAGCCCTGGCTGCAGGCCACGCTGAGCGAGTATGCGTCGCTGCTGTTCACCGAGCGCGCGCAGGGGCGCAAGGCCTACCTGAAGCAGCTCAACGCCCAGGCCGTGCCCGCGCTCAGGGTCACCATCCCCGGCGGACTCAACGTGGACAGCGCCGCCGACCGGTTTGCGTCGAGGAGCGAGTTCGCCATGATCGTGATTGACCGCGGTGTGGCTGTGATGCACGAGCTGCGCGAAACCATGGGCGACGAGGCGTTTTTCGACGGACTCAGGCTCTATGTGCAGGCGAACGCGGGCGGGATCGCTTCGATTGCCGACTTCGCAGCCGCCATCGATCAGGCTTCGGGCAGCCGCCTGGACGAGTATCTCGTGGCGCAGCTCGAGACCATCTCCGACTACGCCGGCTATGAGGTGCAGCCATACGAATAAGCGGAGCAGGGGGTGCGG